>NZ_JQLU01000005.1:1822567-2126328 GCF_000744375.1 Carnobacterium gallinarum DSM 4847
AAATTAACAGAAGGAATCATCTACAAAACTGGAGATTTTTCAACTCCCTTACAAGTAGGTGTTGCAACCACTGTTTTTTCAAAAACAACAACAGACTACCACGAAGTACCTGTTAACTGGTCAGAGAATCAAGGGCTTTTATTATTGATTACTCCTTCTGATTATTCAGGAAGCTATCAGGCAGTCTTGAATTGGACTTTAATTGATGGCCCTTCTTAGTAGTTTGATCATTATAAATGAAAAATCCAGATGAGCATGAGGTGAACCCCTTTATGCTCATCTGGATTTTTAACGTTGCTTGATAAAAATATACAGTTTAAAACTAATTTTGAGTAACAAATAGGGAATCAATAGAAAAAGTACGGATGTATTTGATTATCAATAAGAAAAAAGTGTTTTTTGACTGTAGACTGATAAAAAAGCCTAATAAAAAATTCACAATAAGTTGTAACGTACTTAGTAGGAATGCAATGATAAAAGTATACTTGAATGCTTGAATTAATTTGCTTAGAATTGTAAAACCAACTAAATCTGTTCCAAATGGAGGAACGACTGCTGGCGGATAAGGAGGGAGTTTTAGTTGATTATTGAGCTTTAAACTAGGAATTCGTAAAGTTAAATGACCTTTGGCAAGCCATGGTTCATACAAGAAACTAATCGCTAGACAAGCAATAAAAAAATCACTATTATCATGAAGCGGCGTTTTGCATGTTACCAATACCACCGGCTTGGTCCAGAGGGAAATCTAAGAGAATATTTTGGGGAATAATTTGATGTAGCAAAAGTTGGAATTTTTTTCCACCTAAAACGACATATTGTGACTCAGATAAAGTCAAATCTAGCCATTGTTTTTTTAATTCAGCAAGTTGGATGGTTTCTTGATTAACTCCTTTTAAGGTAAACCGGACATCGTATGTATGGGGGACAAGGTCTGTTGGTTTTAAGAATCCGTAATAAGGGGAAAGAATTAGATAGTCTGAATCAAACTTTTGTGCGTAGGCCTGACAAAGGCGGTGAAAAGTTCCTATATAAGCCTGATTGGCTGAAACAGTACCAATAGTTGGTTCCTTGTCCCAAATTTTAGGCTTACCACTAGCGATAATCATCATTATTTTAACCTCCTTTTTATTTATTATAATTAGTATACCATTCTAAATACTTAACTAGAAAAAAATTTTAATCGTTGTTGGTTTTTAACTTTAATAGAATCGGATTAATATAGGGTTTATCTTTTATTTAGTATTTAATTAGAAAAAAATGGTAAAACGAATTGGCTTTTTGGATAGGCTTGAATTTTTTAGGAAGAGAAAAGGTAGTTCTGTAATTCCGGTATGAAATTTAGTTGGAGGGAAAAATGTCTGCTACCTACTAGTTGTTAGGAACTTATTCCTTAAAAAAAGAAGATTCTAGCGCTATTGTTGGACCAAATTCGTCAATAAACCTACGATTTTTAGAAATAAGCTACACCTCGTTTCTATGTATTTAACATAGTCTGCTTCTTTTTTATTCTGTAAAAAAATTCATTTGATTAACTACTTTACCTGTCGGGGTAATTCTGTTATAATTTTACTATATCAGATGGAGTAATGTGGAGTGAAATGAAAAAAATTTAGTAGGAGGGGAGCAAGTGATTAGTAGTGATGTCATTCGTGGTCATAACGATACAATTATTTTAGCAATTTTAATGAAAAATGATTCTTATGGATATCAAATATCAAAAGAAATAACCCAGATGTCGCAAAATTTGTATCAAATCAAAGAAACAACGCTCTATTCCAGCTTTACTCGGCTAGAAAAAAAAGGGTATATTATTTCGTATTATGGTAGCGAAACAAATGGAAAAAGGCGTACTTATTATAAAATTACAAGTCAAGGAATCGATTACTATCAAGAGAAATGTGAAGAATGGCAGATGATTAAACAAATCGTTGATCAATTTGTAAAGGGGAGTACTGATAATGGAGCAGATTAGAGAATATATTGAAGCTATTTTTAGCAGTTTGCCAAAAACGAAAGAAATCGTTGAACTACGACAAAATATGCTAGAGAATATGGAAGACAAATACAATGAATTAATTGAGAGTGGCATGAATCAAGATGAAGCAGTAGGTTCGGTAATTCGTTCAATTGGAACTGCAAAAGAACTTAAATCAGAACTAGGTATGATGGATGATTTAAAAAACGAAGCAGAAAAAGTCAACTATGATGCTGAGGAATCTATTCAAACAATGTCAGAAATTCAATCTAAAGTTGGAATGGGAATCGCTTTTTCAGCAGTATTATATATTTGTTCACCTGCAATCTATAAAATATGGAATGAGTATTTGAACGAGGATGTAATGGCGTTTTTCTGTCTATGGGCGGTGTTGATTATTGCGACAGTTAATTTAGGGTATTGGCTTATCAAAAATTTCCAAGCAAAAAAACAATTAAAACAACTAAAAAATGGCAAGATAATCCAAGAAAGACAACCAATATCTACTGTACAAAAAATTGTTTGGAGCGTAGCGATAGGACTTTATTTGCTAGGTGTAATCACAGGTGGGGCAGAATCTGTATGGATTGTGTTTCCTATTGCAGTAGTAACGAGTGTATGTGTGAGCTATTATGCCAAAAGAAAAGCTTTTTGGAAAGTGGGAGGATAACATGCAAATTAACCCTTATTATCGTAAAGCTTTTTTTCATGAAACTGATCAAATGGGCATTATCCATCATTCAAATTATCTTAAATGGTTTGAAGAATCACGTTTTGATTTATTAGAGCAACTTGGTTTTGGAATGGATTTTTTAGAGCGAGAAGGGCTGAGCAGTCCAGTTTTAGATATTGCGTGCTCCTATAAAGCAATGGTGCATTTTAATGATGAAGTAGCGATTAAAATTAGTGTGAAAAAAATATCTAGTGCCCGTCTAATTTTTAGTTATAACGTATGGCATGATGGTGAGATTAAGGCAAGTGGCGAAAGCGGACATTGTTTCATTAATCAAGCAGGGAAAATTATTTCATTAAAACGTGAGTACCCTGAATTACATGAGATTCTTAGCCAATTAGTAGTAAAATAAATGTATAAAAATGAATGACTTTTGGAAGCGAAGGTCATTCTTTTTTTGCTTTGCTGATTGGAATAAGTAGAATGTAAAAAAGATCCTAAAAAAGAGGTGAAATTATTCACAAAATAAAGTAAAATAGGAAAAGTATAATACTAGTAGTAGAAAATAGTTAATTAACTTATGAGGAGTGGAATTGAAAAATGTATACCCCAGATGAGATTTTAGAAATCACGATTGAGATGGGAACGAAAAAGATTGCCAAACCATTTGTATCAAAACTGTTATTAGGCTTTGTTGGTGGAGCGATGATTTCACTAGGCTATCTAGCTTATATTCGAGTAGCGTCTTCTATGGTTGAAGAGTGGGGCAGCGTCGCTAGCTTCTTAGGTGCCAGCGTATTTCCAATCGGTTTAATCGTTATTTTACTTGGCGGTGGTGAATTAATTACGGGAAATATGATGGCCGTTGCAGCAGCATGGTTTGATAAAAAGGTAAATACAAAGGACTTATTAATAAATTGGATTACAATTACCTTAGCTAATGCAGCTGGAGCAATATTTGTTGCTTATTTCTTTGGTCATATCGTTGGACTAACTAGTTCAGGTGCTTTCCTTCATGAAACGATTACATTAGCCGAAGGTAAAATTGCAGCAACGCCCTTACAAGGTTTTATCTCTGGGATTGGGTGTAACTGGTTTGTTGGGATAGCTTTATGGTTATGTTACGGCGCTAAAGATAGTGCTGGTAAGATTTTAGGTATTTGGTTCCCTGTAATGATCTTTGTAGCTATTGGATTTCAGCATAGTGTAGCTAATATGTTTGTAATTCCTGCAGCAATTTTTGAAGGTGGCGCTACTTGGACACAGATGCTTCAAAATTTTGTTCCCGTATATTTGGGTAATATCATCGGTGGGGCATTATTTGTTTCAGGGATATATTATAAAGCCTTTAAACATTAAGTATATAAAAAGAATATAAGAACTTGCCAAAGCATATTTTTGGCAAGTTTTTTTGTGCTTAAAGTAAGGTAGTATTATGAGATATTGGTTAAAATTATGACAAAATGGTGAGGTGTTGAATCACGCTAGAATACGGTTTTTTTAAAATATAAAAAAACGATAGAAAATATTTTTTTGTTATAAATTCATTATACATATAGTGATATTGTAGCTTTTTTATTATATAAAATAACATCATGTTTACTTTTTTTGTTTTTTAAAATGTTTATTTAAAATTTACTATTATAATATTTGAAATTTTTTATATTTTTTCCTTAAAATAAGAAATAATATATATATTGAATAACAAGGTTATTAAAACCAATGTTGTAGAGGTTTTTAGATAATGATGATCATTTACTATAATTTAGCTTCTATCTTTTTTTTAAAATTGTGCTAAAATAATGAAAGTGTTTGATGATAAAAAGGTTATTAAGATCATTATTTTTTGATGAGAATTTATAATGTTTCTATATATTTTGAATATATTGAGGATATTTGTAGAAAAGGTGGGTGAGTATGATTTTTATGAAGCAAAAAAGAAATAAATACAAGTTGTTGTTTTCTTTATTAGTTGTCATTCTCTTAATAGGAGTTGGATGTGGGAAAACAGCTACAAAAAAAGTGGATACTAAAAAAGAAAGTATAACTAGCGAATTAGTAGAAGAGAAAGTAAAGGTCGAAACTAATGCAGCTACAATAAAAGTACAAAAAAATAGTGAAAGTTCTTCTGGAGAAGAATCAAGTATTGAAAAATAAATCAAAGATAAAAGGAGTGCATATGAAGTGAAAAAGGCAAAAATATTTAACTGGATTTTAGCATTTACATTGATATCGCAACTTTTTGTTTCAAGTACAGCAAGTGTAGTTACATTCGCTGACGGAACAGATTCAGTTGTAAATGACTTAATAATTACAGATGCAAATGGCAATAATTTGACAACTACTACATTAAATAAAGGTGATTCATTAACTGTTGGTGTTGAATCAACAAATGCAATGGATCAATCTGTATCAATTGATATAGCAGGGATGGAATTAGATCAAGAGGCTACAAATCAAGCGAATACAGTAAATCAAGTAACGGTTATGTATAGTGCTGAGGCAGCCAATGTTCTTGTAAACTGGCAGACGGCTGCTGTAGCAGAAGAAGTTACAGATGAAGCAACTGCAACTAGTGGTGAGGTAGTTAAACCACTAATTCCAGCAGTGCCAGTTCATAAAAAAGTGGTACTTGTAATGAAGGCGAATGAAGCAGGTTCACATACACTGAGTGCAAAATCAACTCGTGATGGTGTTAGTGTTTTTGCAACACCATTAAAAATTAACGTTGAAGAAGTAACTACAGAAGCTGTAGATTCATCTAACACAGAAGAGCAACCAGAATCAGAGGACCCAGCCCCTGTTCCGGAAGCAAAAGAAGAAGCAAAAACAGATTCACCTGGAAGCAGCGTTCAAGCTAAAAACGGATTAACAAAAGCTGTTAGTGGTTCCGTTGAGGTTTATGATGAAGGAACGCAGACTTGGGGAAGTACAAGTAGACTAGCATTTTATACAGATTATGCTAATCCAATTAAATATCGAATGATTTTTACAACAGATAAAAAACTACCAGGAGTTCAATTTTCAAATAATTGGGATGGTGGTGAAAATATTGTCTGGGGTATGTTAGATAAAAATTCAGAAAAAATTATTAATAGCGGAACTGGTAGTGAAGTTTTATCAATTGATACAGGAAATGGAAAAGCAATTACAGAAGTTGAACCAGGAACGTATATTTATGAATTTGAAGTTTCAATAAAAGCGTCGGTTCCTTTTGATAATTTTTATAATGCAAAAAATGGAGAAAATAGTTTTATTCCAAAATTATCAATAGCTTTGGAAGATGAAAATGGAGTAATAAATGATGTTCCAAGTAATAAAGTAGTCACAGCAGCTGTTTTTCCTAATCCAGCTCAAATGCGCGTGTTAGATATTGAAACTACCTTGCCAATAGCAGGTGTAAAAGGACTCCTTAAAGGTGGACCTTATGATATTCCTTTTGTATCAGATGCGAATGGAATGATTTATTTGCCAGCAATTAGAGATGCTGCTGATCTTACGTACTCTATCTATATTACAGAAGCACCAACCTATATGACTTCTGATAATCCTAATTCAGGATATAGTTTTATTGTTAGTAATTCGTGGAATATGTATCAACCAAGTGCTGGAGTTGATGTTCAAAACATTAGACTTAAGAAAGCTAGACCAGAAATAGCAACAAATATTAAATTTAATCCTGTAAAAACATATTACGAAGAAAAAGTAACTTCCACACAAATTATTGAATACTCTGCTGGAACTGACGCTGAAACGATTCATATTACCACAGGTGTTAATACAGGTTTAGGGTTAGATTATATACAAGGTTCAACCAAGGTTATACGTTATCATGGAAATGTACCAACAGTCATTGAAAGCAATCTTTTAAATAGCTGGCAAGGTGATGGTATTTCAGGTTATAACTTAGATTATTTATTAGCATTTCCAGGAGATCCGCTTATAGCGGGAGACCGAATTGAGCTTATTAGTGAATGGGTGCTACTTCCTCCATCTCCACTTTTGTCAGATCAAGCTTACCTACTACAAAATAGAGTAGTTGGAACAGATAATCAGAATGTAGATTCAGTTTCAGTTCCTGCTAATACGAATGTTTTTGGTGTAGTAAATAATGCCATTAAATTAGACGTGAAGAAAAATGTAACAGTTAAAGATACTACTGAAGATGCAAATCAGAAAAATATTGCTGTTGGAGATACACTTATCTATGAAATTATTGTAAATGCCGTTGGAGACATGAACAGTCAAATTAATGTGCCTTTAATCACAGATAAACTTCCAGAGGGGTTAATTGCAAATAAACGAAATGATTTAGTTGTTAAGCTTAATGGTGTAACCTTATCAAGTAGTTCATTTGGTCCATATAATGTAGTGAATAATGTCTTTACACTAAATGTTCCATTAACCAATCGCCTTTTATCTGTTTCACAAAATTTAGCTGAGAGGCAAATGATTGTTACAATTGAAGTGAAAGTTGGAGCAACAGCTAGTGGTATACTAACCAATACTGCAGTAGCGAGTAGCCAAACTAGAAAAGATCCATTGAATGATCTTAATGTATGGAATGATCCAATCCCTAATAATTCCAACGAAGTAGTCAACTATGTTCCAACAGCAATCAATTTAACTAAAAAAGCTTATGGCTTAGATGATGTTGAACGTACAGTTGCTTATGTTGGAGAAGAATTTAAATATGAATTAATAGCTTCAGTACCCGCTAATTCAGGTGCGTATCATCAAGGGATTATCACAGATACTCTACCAAAAGGAATTAATTATGTTCCAGGTACAACGAGAATAAGCATTAATGGTGTTGAGCAAACCGTTGATACGGTAGATTGGTCAAAAACAAGTGATGGTCGAGATCATTTACAAGTTAATTTAGCTAATCCAATCGTTACGGGTTCAGATGTACGAATCATTTTTAATGTGACAACAGACAGTACAATAATGGATAAACTACAGCCAGTTATAAATACGGCTACTATTACTGGGCATGATAAAGACAATCATTTCCCACCAGTTGAAGGAAAGGATAATACAGAAGTAAGTTTTGGTTATCGTCCTGGGAAATTAGATGCAACTAAAACAGTATGGCAAGGTACGAATTCGGCTGAGCAACAAGCTGTAAAAGTTGGAGATACCTTAACCTACAAGATTGTTGTTGAAAATACTGAAGCAGCAGACACAATGGTGCGTAATGTGCATGTTGGAGATCAATTACCAACAGGCTTAACTTATACACCAGGAACACTTAAAGTTGCTGGAGTTTCGGTGGCTGATGAAGCTGAATTTTTAAAAGGAAATATTAATGTAAATGTTGGTGATATTAAAGGTGGTACATCGGTTGAAATTACTTTTGATGTAACCATTAATGCTGAAGCAACAGGTTCAATTGCAAATACAGCAAAAGCAACAGGTACAGTAGATAAGATTCCAAATCTACCCAATACCCCTGTAGAATCACCAGATAAACCAGCCAATATAAACTCTACAAAACCAGAACCAACAATTAAAAAATCAATTGATAAGCCAATAGCGTATGCTGGAGATACCTTAACATACACATTAATTATTGCTAATGATAAAACGCAACCTGAAATGATTAATGGAAAAGTAACGGATAATTTACCAGCGGAAGTTCAATATGTGCCTAACTCAACGGTAGTAAATGGCACTGCTGAAGCAGATATTGTGCATAATTATTGGAATGGTAATGCCTTTACAATGTCAGGTCTTACGTTAAAAACTGGCGAAACAATCACCGTTACCTTCCAAGTAACTGTGGTAACAACAGAAATTAAAACGGGTATCACCAATACGGTTTCTCTAACAGAGGGAACATCTATAGATGGAACTCAAAAGATTACAGACAAACAAGCGACTGCTGAATTTGAAACAGTTCGTGGACCGGGTGAATTAAAAGTAGTAAAACAAATTACGAAGTTAGATGAAACAACAGATTTAGATGGAAAAATAGTGGCTGATAATGATGAATTCTTTTACACGTTAGTTGTCAGTAATAAAACAACTACTCCATCAGAAATTAAAGAAATTCAAGTAACAGACATGATTCCAGAAGGTCTAATTTATCAAGCAGGATCGCTGACTATCGATGCAGTAGCATATCCAGATTCAGGTGTAACAGGTCAAAAACTAGCTGTTACGATTCCGGGAGTATTGCAAGAAGGGCAGAGTACAACGATTCGTTTTAAAGTGAAAGTAACAGCACCAACTAAAGAAATAAGTGAGAATACAGCTCATGCAACTGGGAAAACACCAGATCCAAAAGATCCAACGAAAGACAAAGATGTGCCACCAGTTGATTCAAATACAGTTGTAAGCAAACGTGGACCGGAGCCTAAGATTGATAAAACAATTGATAAAGCTAAGGCTGTTAAAGGTGATGAATTAACGTATAAATTAGTTATTACTAATGGTAAAGCAGGATTTACTGGAGAATTACTGAACGGTGTTGTGAAAGATAGTTTACCAGCTGAGGTTGCTTACAAAGCCGGTACCACTAAAGTTGATGGTACTTCAATTACAGATATTACTGGAATGTGGACAGGTCAAAACTTTAATTATGTATTGCCAACACCATTTACCGGTGGTTCAACTGTAACCATCGAATTTACAGTAACAGTTGTAACAAATGAGATTAAAACAGATATTTTAAACAATGCAACTGTAAATGGAACAGATAGTGATGGAACAATATATGATGATGATGATAATGTACCTTTTGAAACAGTTCGTAAACCGGGTGAACTAGATATCAAGAAACAAATTGTTTCAGATAAAGGTGTGGATTTAAATAACAAAATTGTTGAGGTAGGAGATACATTCCTTTATACCTTAGTTGTAATGAATACAATAGCTGATCCATCAGAAATCAGAGATATTCTAGTAACAGACACAATTCCAACAGGCTTAATTTATCAAGCAGGTTCTCTATCTGTTGACGGAACCCCGATAACTAATGGAGACAGTAATGTAACTGGACAAGATTTATCAGTGAATATTGGTACTTTACAAGAAGGACAAAGTAAAACCCTTAGCTTTATGGTAAAAGTGACCGAAACTACTAAAAATGGAAGTAAAAACACGGCTACAACAACTGGAACTGTAACACCAGATCCAAATAAACCAACTGAAGAAACGAAATTACCACCAGTTAATTCAAATACAGTTGTCAGTAATCGTGCGCCAGATCCTGAATTTAAGAAAACAATTAGTAAATCAAAAGCAGTTAAAGGCGATGAATTAACCTATAAATTAGTATTAACAAATGGCACAGCAGAGTACACTGGTGATTTGTTAGACGGCGTTGTGAAAGATAGTTTACCAGCTGAGGTTGTTTACAAAGCTGGTACCACTAAAGTTGATGGTACTTCAATTACAGATATTACTGGAATGTGGACAGGTCAAAACTTTAATTATGTATTGCCAACACCATTTACCGGTGGTTCTACCATAACGATTGAATTTACTGTAACGGTAGTAACGGATGAAATTAAAACAGGTATTCTAAATACGGCAACTGTAAATGGAAAAGATAGTAATGGCAAGGAATATCCATTAGATAGTCTAGCCGAATTTGAAACTTTACGTGGTCCGGGTGAATTAGCTATCAATAAAAAAATTACCTCATTAGACGGTACAACAGATATTAACAACAAGACTATTTTAGTTGGAGATGAGTTTGTTTATACCTTAGTTGTAACGAACACGACAACGACTCCATCAGAAATTAGAAATACCCTAGTAACCGACGCGATTCCTGAAGGTTTGCTTTATAAATTAGGTACACTTTCTGTTGATGGTCTAGTCGATCCAAGCGGCGACAATGCCGTAACTGGACAAAATCTATCTCTAAATGTTGGAACATTGCTAGAAGGACAAAGTAAAACAATTAGTTTTATTGTACGAGTAACAGAAGCGACTAAGAGTGTAAGTCATAACTCAGCTAAAGTTGCTGGAACTGTAACACCAGATCCAAATAAACCAACTGAAGAAAAGAAATTACCACCAGTTGAATCGAATACAGTTACAAGTCATCGTGTGCCAGAGCCAACAATTGTCAAAACTCTTGATAAAAAGCAGGCTAGTAAAAATGATGAATTAACCTACAAATTAGTTATTGCAAATGGTAAAGCTGACTTTACAGGCGATCTATTAAATGGTGTAGTAACCGACAGTTTACCAGCGGAAGTTACTTATAAAGCTGGTACGACTAAGGTAGATGGTGTTGGAATTCCAGACACTGCTACAATGTGGAATGGTCAAAACTTTACGTATACGTTGCCAACACCATTCAAAGGTGGTTCAACAGTAACGATTGAATTTACAGTAGTAGTTGTGACGGATGCTATTAAAGCTGGAATTATCAATAATGCAAATGTATTAGGTAATGATAACGACGGGAACAGCTATAATCCAATGGATAATACTGAATTTGAAACGATTCGTGGACCGGGTCAGTTAAAGGCAGAAAAATTAGTAATGAATCTCGGAAATCAAGATATTAACGGTGAAACAGTTAATGAGAATGAAATTATCCGTTATGGAATTACAGTTAGTAATACTGAGATGAATCCTTCAGAATTGAGTCAAGTAAAAGTGACAGATAACTTACCAATGGGCGTGATCTATCAACCAGGAACCCTAAAAGTAGATGGTGTTGTATTAGCTGATAGTAACTTTACTTTCCAAGATGGTAGATGGCTACTTGCGGTGACTTTAGATGGAACTCTTCAAGAAGGACAGAAAAAAGTCGTGACCTTTGATGTTAAAATTACGAAAGATGCTGATGTTAAAGTTATTAATGTAGCGATGGCAGAGGCTTTCCATCCAAACCTTGGAAATCTTCCACCAGCAACTTCAAATACAGAGAATGTCGAAGTAAATTTACCACCAAAACCAGCGATAGTGAAGAGTGTTGATAAAGCCTCTGCTCATGATGGTGATGAATTAACCTATAAACTAGTTGTTTCTAATGGTGCTCACGGTGGTGTACTGACAGGGGCAATCGCAAGTGATACTTTACCGCCAAATGTAGAATATGTAGTAAATAGTACAACACTTGATGGAGTGGCAGTTTCAGACGCAACAACTTGGATTGGTGGAACCTTATCTATTTTAGTACCAGACTTAAATGAAGGTGAATCTGCAACAGTAGCCTTCAAGGTTAAGGTTTTAGTTCCAGCAGTTGGAACAACAATCCTAAATACCGCTGAGCTAAGTAACACGCCTGATCATCCAGATTTCCCAAAAAGTAATGAAGTAGCAACACCAGTTTATCCATTACCAGGTAAACTGACGGCAACGAAAGAGGTAACAGATTTAGTTGGCAACTCTCTAGAAGGACAAATCGTTGCTATTGGAGAACAGATTCGCTATACAATAGTAGTAAAAAATAGTAGTGAAGCGCATCGTTTAGTTGAGGATGTATTAATTAGTGATGCGATTCCAGCAGAAGTAAGCTATGTAGTTGGAACGTTAACTTTAAATGGTATCACGATACCCGATACTCATATTGTAGATAACAAATTAAGTGTTCCAGTTGGAACGTTAAAAGGTGGAGAATTAGCGACAGTTAGTTTTGATGTAACTGTATCAGCAGCAAATCTAACTACACCACTTGTTAAAAATATCGCAACAATTACAGGATCAGGAGCAAATGGTGTTGGTGGTAAGGCAGAACTTCCGCCGTTATATCCAGAAGCAACCTTTGATCGTGAAGGAGCGAGTGCAACAATTATAAAATCAGTAAATAAAGCTAAAGTCAAAGCTGGCGAAGCAATTGACTATCAATTAGTTGTAACAAACACAGCGACCTTAACGAATTGGACTGGTTCAGTACAAGATACGTTACCAAAGGATGTAGAGTATGTAGCTGGTAGCACAACGGTTGATAACCAAGTAATGGCCGATGCAGCAATTTGGAGTAACAATCAGTTACATGTATCAATTACTGATTTAGTACCACAGGCTTCTAGCGTAGTGAAATTTACAGTTAAGGTGAAGGCTGGTATTACTGTTGCAACGATTTTAAATACAGCCACAGTACTATCTGAAGATGGAAGTAGTAGCCAAGCAAGTAATACAGTTGAAACAGTTGTTTATGCTGATCCAAAAGATCCAGCAAGTATAATGCCAAATGACCCACCAAACGTATTACCAAAAACTGGTGAACAAGGTCAAAATCTTGCTATGCTAGGAAGTTTAATCTTATTAAGTAGCTTATCACTATACTTTGTATTTAAAAGAAAAGAAGAACAAGAGGTAGTATAAAATAAAAACAAAAAAGATTCAGGAAGTCTGTTCAATCAGACTTTCTGAATCTTTTTTGTTTAAATCGTTATTTTTTAGGAGCGATAAAAAGATAGCGGAGGATGCTTACTATAATAAAGAAAAGACCGCCGATAAAAATAAAGTCCATAAGTACATGAACATAGACAATCAAACCGCCAGCTGCCACAGCTTCTGATAAAAATGGACTGATTAAATAGAAAGCAAAATAAAGTAGACTTACAAACCAGCTACCATATACTATTTTTTTTAACATGCAAAATAGCCTACCTTTCATTTTAACTAATTGGAAGAATTAATTAGACTTATCTTCAATAGTATAAACTAAATTTTAGGGAAAAGCGATGGCTTTTAGCGTGCATTTTTTAAGATAAAGTGTACAATAAAGATATACAAAGTAGGGAAGTAGGGATAGAGATGAAATTAGTATTTGTACGTCACGGTTTAAGTGATTGGAATGCATTAAATCAATTTACAGGTTGGGTAGATGTTGATCTAAGTGAAGCGGGTTTAGCGGAAGCAACAGAAGCTGGCCGTAAAATAAAAGAAGCAGGTCTAGAATTTGATATTGCCTTTACTTCAGTTTTAAAAAGAGCGATCAAAACGTGTCATATTGTTTTAGAAGGATCAGATCAATTATGGGTGCCAGAAGTAAAATCTTGGCGTTTGAATGAGCGTCACTATGGTGCGTTACAAGGTTTGAATAAAAAAGAAACTGCTGATAAATATGGTGCGGATCAAGTTCAATTATGGCGTCGTTCGTATGATACATTACCTCCACTATTAAGCCCAGAAGATCCAGGTTCAGCTTCGCATGATCGTCGTTATGCAAATCTTCAAAAGAGCCGTATTCCAATGGGAGAGAATTTAAAAGTTACTTTAGAACGTGTGATTCCTTTCTGGGAAGATGAAATTGCACCCGCTATTTTAGATCATAAAACCGTCTTAGTAGCAGCTCACGGAAATTCATTGCGCGCGTTAGCTAAATACATCGAAGGCATTTCAGATGATGATATTATGGAATTAGAAATTCCAACAGGTCAACCATTAGTTTATGAATTGAATGAGGACTTAACAGTTAGTAAAAAATATTATCTATAAGAAGAAAAGAAGTGTGTGGGACAAAGCGTTTAGCACTTGAAAAAGAAGAACGAGCGCTTTTGTACGAACCTCTATGCAGATAAAGAGTTTGAGATAAAAACTATTTTTTTAGTTTTGTCTCAAGCTCTTCTTTTTTAGTGATTTTGATTAAAAAATAAGGTGAGTATGCTATAATAACAATTAAAAACAATGAGTTGGAAAGGAAGCAGAGGTTTGCAGAAAAAAGTCTGGTTAGAAAGTTTAAAAGTTATTTATCCTGTAACTTTAGGATTTATTCCAATTGGTTTTGCTTGTGGGATGGTGTTGTATGATGCGGGATTTAGTCCACTAGCTATTAGTGTTATGAGTTTTTTAGTGTATGCTGGCGCCTCGCAATTTATGGTTGCTTCAATGATTGTGATGGGAGCGACAGTTCCAGCTATGATTGTAATGACCTTTTTTTTGAATTTGCGTCATGCTTTAATGAGTTCTAGTCTTTCTACGTACTTAAAAAAGAGTTCAAAACCCTTTTTATTTTTATTCGGTCATTCATTGGCAGATGAAAGTTATGCGGTGAATTACAATCAATTTTTAAATCATAAATGGGATGCTGAACACGCAATGGCGACAACCTTAATTCCATATTTTGTTTGGGGAATTAGTGCAACAATTGGCGGTCTTGTTGGAACACAGATTTCCATTAATACGACGATTATGAATTATGTGTTGATTGCGATGTTTATTTGTTTGCTTGTGATGCAATTTGTTTCGCCATTATTTATTTTTGTGGGACTGTTATCGGGAGTTTTATCTGTAGGGTTAATGATTCTATTGCATCATAATATCGCTCTAGTAATTGCTGCGATTGTTGCATCAATTGTTGGGTTCTTACTGGATGAATACGTCTTACCGAGACGAGTGAAAAAAGAGCAAGTAGGTGAAGTGAAATGAATATGACAAGTCAACAGCTGTATTTGATTTTAGGGATGGCTGTAGTCACTTATTTGCCACGTTTATTGCCAATTTTATTATTGAGTAATCGAGAATTGCCAGAGAAATTTGTTAAATGGATGTCATTTATTCCCGTATCAATTTTTGCTGCATTAATTTTTTCTGATATTTTCTTTTGGGAACGTGAATTTAACTTAAATCCATTGAATAATTTAAAATTAGTTCCAGCTATGCTTGTTTTTTTTGTCGCCTATAAGACTAAGAACATTATGTGGTCGATTGTTTTTGGAGTAGCGGGAATTGCGTTAATGATTTGGTTTTTTCAATAAAAAAGAACGGATATTGTACCGATCCCAAAAGTTAGACCTAAAAACTCTAGCTTTTTGGGGTCTTTTGTATGGCAAAATATAGTACAGAATTTAAGCGGACTATTATTCAAGATTATTTTAAATGGAGCAGGGGGAATGAACTATCTCGCTAAAAAATATAGAATTAAGAGTCCTTTTTAAGTCCAAAACTGGATAAATATCTATAAAGAATTTAGGGAGAAAGGTCTACTTTGTAGTCGCCAAAATAAAACGTATTCTGCTCAATTCAAATTAAATGCGATAGAGTCATTTATAAAAGTTATCAAGAATTAAAACACGCAATTGAAAATTATATTGAGTACTATAATCATTCGCGAATCTAAGCAAAATTAGACTGGCAAAGTCCAGTTTACTTTAGAAAGAAAATGAGTAAAGCTGCATAAAAAAACAGAGTAGAAGATCTACTCTGTAAAAAAATTCGACTTTATTGGTCACTACACAGCCGTTTTTTTTTATTTTAGCTTAGCAATAATGAGATTTGCCAGTAAATCATAGCCAAATTCATTAAAATGAAAGCCGTCTGCTTGAAGAAAATCCGTATAGTTAGGTGCATCTAGCATAGCCGATTGTAAGTCAATCAGCTGAGTTTGATAGTGATGTGCCAATTGCCGAATCGTGTTCCCATAGGCTAAAATACGATGATTCGGACGTTCTTCATGCTGCACAAGTTGGTTGCTAAAAGAAGGCGTAATTAATAGAACTTTTTGTGAACCAATCATTTGAATCATAGTTTCGATATTTTTTTGATACCTTTCAAGAGAAATATTCTCAGTTAAAAGTACATCATTGGAACCAAATAAAATCGTAACAAAATCGGGTTCTCCTTTTAAAACATGTTTTTCTAGGCGCTCCAAAGCACCAACAGTTGTATCTCCAGGAATACCAACATTTTGAACGCGAATATCTTTAGAAAGTTGTTGGCGTATACGCGAGGTTAAAGCTTGGGAAACATGATCTTCCATATAACCAGCGGTAATGCTATCCCCAAGTAAAATAATTTTGTTCAACGGTTTCACTCCTTTATTTAAATGAATCATGTAACTAAAGTATATAATAACTTCGTTAAAAAAGCTTAAAGAATCGCTAGAATTTGCTTGTTTTAGACTAGGCTTTGTTTATCTGAATTTTTCTTGGCTGTGCTATAATAAAGGGGAGAACGTTAGTAATGGAGGTTATTTATGAGTAAAGAACAAGAACGAAAAATAAAAACATGTCGAGAATCACGCGTGGTACAAACCCATCGAGTGTTTCCATATGATTTGAATCAGCATAAAACATTGTTTGGCGGGAAGTTAATGAGTTTGATTGATGATACCGCTTCAATTTCGGCAACTCGTCATAGTCGAGGCGTATGTGTTACAGCCTCAACGGATTCTTTAGACTTTTTGCATCCGATTCATGAAGATCATTCGGTTTGTGTTGAAACATATGTAACGGGTGTTGGGAAATCTTCAATTGAAGTTTTTGCGAAGGTGATAGGCGAAGTGCTTTTAACGGGTGAACGTTATTTAGCCGCGACTAGTTTTATGACGTTTGTTGCGTTGCCAACAGAAGAAAGCCCGACTATTATAGTTCCTTTAATTGAACCTCAGACAATTGAAGAGCGGATGGTTTGTGACGGATATGACCAACGTCGAAAAAAACGAGTAAGCATTCGTCAATTTAATGAAGAATTTGCTGAAACGGTAACGTTAGCAGTTCCTTGGATGACAAAAGGTTGGAGCGAGTTTACTGATTAATGAATCTGCAACAGTAAAAAAATGACTTTAGTAGAGTGGGAGGAAGCGAGCATGTTAATCAAGTGTACAGAAGAACACAATGACATATTATTGAATTATTTAAATCAACAACCAGCATTGAATTTATTTATTATTGGAGATATTGAAACGTATGGATTTAATTCTCCAGATCAGGATATTTGGGCATATTTAGATACGGATAAGGAAATCAGTGGAGTATTATTGCGCTATAAAAATAATATCATTCCAGTTCATGATGTTGACTTTAATGGTTTTTCTGAATTTGTAACCTGTATTAAAGAGCAAGGAAATGTTCGTTATTTATCAGGCCGTAAAGCGATCTTGGATTTGTATGCAGCTGAATTTCCAGAGTTTCATAAAGAAACAACTTTCTTTGCTGAATGTCAGGAATTACGAGTAAAACCGTTGCAAATGGAGTTAGTAACTGACTTGAAAATAAAGGATATTCCAAGTTATTTAGCCTTACAAAATGCCGCCTTTAATAAAACAATCCAGACAATGGAAGATATCGTGGAAGCATTGGAAAACGGGACAACAACTATAAAAATTATTAAAAATGAACAAGGTGAAGTAGTTTCTGGTGGTCAAATTGCTGTAGAAAGTCAAACGTCTGGGATGATTGTGGGGATTGCAACGCTAGAAAGTGAACGTAGTAGCGGATACGGTTCTGCAATTGTTGCAAGTTTAGTTGAGCATTGCAGACAGCAAAAAAAATCAGCTTGTCTTTTCTTTAATAATCCAGCAGCGGGTAAGATTTATCACCGCTTAGGCTTTGTTGATTTGGATCGCTGGATCTTATTGGATAAAAAGGGGAAAGAATAGTTAAAAGAAAGTAGGCGGCAGAATATGCTTGGGAAAAAGAAAGTTAAAAAAATTATTTTAGGTGGAGGGTCGCCACCGCCTAGCTTGGAAATTGTGCGTTATGCTACGGAAGGCTTAAAACCAAAAAGTCGAATATTATTTTTAACGATTCGTCATGGTGGAGCTTTAAAATACGATCAAAAATTCCGTGAAGCTTTTTATGATAGTGGCTTTTTTGATGTGAAGATTGTTGTGGGAGATCGAGTGACGACGGTTGAATTAGTAGCAGAGATTCAAAAAGCTGACGTAATTGCGATTGGTTCTGGGGTTACTTTAAAATATTATCGGATTTTTGCTAAAGGAAAAGTGAAAAAAGCATTGGTTAAAGCTTACCAAGATGGAACTCCATTAATGGGTTTTTCAGCGGGAAGTTTAATTATGCCAGAAACTATGTTGATTTCTCATAAGGATAACTTTTTTGGAATCCGTGTGAAACGTGGGCTAGGTTTAGTAAAGGATGCTGTGATTAGTGCGCATTACTCTAAGTGGCGGGAACATCGAATGTTACGATTGGGTATTAAAAGAACAGGTGTTTCATTAGGCTATGGGATTGATGATGATAGCTATCTCGTTTTTGAAAATGGGAAACCGCGCTTTTTTGGAACGATTTATATTGAGCATAATCCTAAAGAAACCAGCTGAACTAGTAGCTGGTTTCTTTATTAATTTAGTCTTCTATAAGTTCATTAACTTCTTCATTCAATTGTTTTGTTTCTGTAAAATAATCAGCATTTTCTGGAGTTTCTTCTGTAATTTCTGGATTCACTTGTTGGTATTCACCAGTCGCTTCATTTTTATCAAACATCGTTAAATTAATTGAATAAAAGCCATACATCACTTCATCACCTTCTAAATCTTTAGCTAAATAAGCAATGAGTTCTGTACCTGTTGCAAGCGGAGCAACACCATTAACTTCAGAGAGCATGGGGCTATTTAATTCTTCATCACTCATTTCAGGGAATTTATTTTGCAGACCTAGTTGCCTTTTCGTGATAAAGCCAGTTGGCTGATAAATGATGATGGTTTGCCCAACTAAGCTTTGATCGCCGTATAAAACCTGATTGACCAGAAATGTTAAGCGCGTTCGACCGATTCCATCTTGGAAATTTTCTTCAATATCGATGTAAGGATTGCTATCAATTACAACGCCTTGAACACCTAAATCAGTCTTTGATTGCATATCTTCTAAGTTTAAAACACTATCTGTAAACGCAGATTTACTCATTTTTTCAGCTTGTAAGTAATCTTCTTTTAATTCATTGCTTTTTTCTTGTGCTTTTTTTACAGCAGAGTCATAAGCTTTTGCATCCATTTTTGTCTGTTTGGTTTCAATTGCAGGTTTTAAATTTGACTCTTTTGACAAAATATTTTCTTTTGTTTGATCAGTATTATTTTTACAACCGACAAGAGAAAATAATAATAATGTTGTTAGTATTATTTTTTTCATATAAATTACCTCCTTCTATTTATACAACCAATTAATACCTTGAAGTTCACTAGTAACTGGTCCTGTTGGCATTGATGAAATATTAGATGGATACATTAATTTTGATGTTGAATCGGGATTATGATCTAATCCAAAAGCATGACCTATTTCATGCGCCATGGCTCTCATTTGAATAGTACTATTTGATGAGAAATATCTATTGTGCAATTCTATCTGTGCCCAATTCCAATGTTTATGTGCTGCTGGAATTTGTTGTGTAGAACCATTCCAAAAACTTGTCCAAGCAACAGTTCCTTTTGAGCTGTTATCAGCTCTAGAAGGTACTTTTTGGAAATCTATAAGGCTACTAGATTGAGTGCCGGTTCTCCTATAAGATATGGGAGTATATACTCCTGTTCCGTTACTGTTAACCCACTTACTCATAGCCCCATCGATTGTTTCTGTTGCGCTACCAATACCAGTTGATACCCAATAGTACTGTGTATTTCGTCCGTAATTTCCTATACCGTTCGTGAACCTGTTTCTGCCATCATAAAAGGTTACCCATGGTCGAACGGCAACTCCGATACTTTCGTATACAGATAGTGATATAAACAATAATAAAAATAATAAACTAAAAAATTTTTTCATTTTAACACCTCCTTTATACTATAATAATATAAAGTGATATTTTTGTAAATTAAATAATTTAATAAAAATTTAATTATTTAATTATTTTATATAGAACTGTTATTTAATTTATTTGTATTCACTTGAGAATAAACTATTACTATGAAAAAAATATGAAGAAATAGTTATTTATAAACAGACATAAAGTTGACATATATCAAACAGATAAATGCTATTCCTAAAGCGTTTACCTGTTTGATTAAAAATTATTGATTATTTTTAGATTGATAGGCATCAGGAAATTGATTGTCAGATAATTGGAATGTAAAGGTTTCTCGATCGATACTTCCAATAATAGCATGGCTATCATATAAGCTTAATAAAAAATCAGCCATTTCTGTGCTTGTATGATATCTAGAAAACGCAGTATCATACTGATAGTCTTCAACTTGGTTAGCTCTCATACCAAATTCTGTTTTGGTAGCAGCCGGAGCTAATACTTTTGCTCGTAGTTTTGAATGATTGAAGATTAACTCTTTCGCTAGATTTTCAGTAAATGCGTTTACGAAAAATTTAGTAGCACAATAAATAACGGCATCAGGAACCATTACATAGCCTCCAGCTGATGAAATATTAATTAATTGAGATCCTTCTACATCGTGATAATCATGGGCATATAAAGTCGATAAGATTGTTAAAGCATGGGTATTTAAATTCAAAACATCTTGAATTCGCTGGATATCTTGGGTAGCAACCTCACCATACATCCCTAATCCTGCATTGTTAATGAAACATTCAATAGAGTATGATTTTAATGAGTGATAGAATGGGACTAATGCGGCTGGATCACCTAAATCCATTGGTATTAAAATGATAGCTACATGTGGATAACGTTCTTGGATTTCTATTTTTGCCTCTTTTAATAACTGTTCTCTACGGGCAACTAGAATTAAATGTTTTCCGCGTTTGGCAAATGCTTCGGCAGCTGATTTGCCAATTCCAGAACTAGCTCCAGTAATCAATACATATTTTTTCATCCTATTTCCTCCTCAATAATTAGTTGTAGCAAATAAATTAAATGGTATACTACTTTTAAAGAGTAGCATCTGGAGTGAACCCGAAGTCAAGAGTTAAGAAGGAGAATGAAGCATATGTCGCTAACAATTGGTGCATTTTCAAAAAAAACCGGACTAACACCTGATACCATTCGTTATTATGAACAAGAAGAGATTATTCAAGTTGAACGAAACTCTCAAGGTCATCGAATTTTTAATGATGAGGATTTGGTTTGGGTGGCATTTGTAAAAAAATTAAAGGACACTGGTATGCCAATAAAGAAAATGAAATTATATGCAAAACTGCGTTATGAAGGGGAGTCAACGATGCCAGAACGTTTAGCTTTATTGGAGGAACATCGTATACAAGTAGTAATGGATTTGCAGCAATTAAGTGAGAATTTAAGCAATTTGGATCGTAAAATTGAGTTTTATCAGAAATCTATTTAGCGAGGGGTGGTAAAACTGGTACGAAAAAAGAGTTGGTTAACAGTTGGGTTGCTAGTATTTATAGCCCTATTATTTTTAGATGCGTTACTACCGGCACATATTTTTATTCAGTTGTTTATTTTAATGACGTTCATAAGTGTTCTGATTGTAGCTTATAAAAATAATTAATTGATAGCAAATGAAGCAATAAAAAGCTAGTCCAATTCCGGATGTAGAATTGGACTAGCTTTTTTGGTTTAAATGTCGATTTCAGTAATTCCTTGTTTAGCAAAATTACTTTTTAACTCTTCAATAATCAGAATACCGGAACTAGTACCAATTCTTTCTGCACCAGATGCAATCATTTTTAAGAATGTATCAACATCACGAATTCCCCCAGCAGCTTTAACTTTAATCTCATCACCAGCAGTTTGTTTCATTAATTGAACATCTTCAAATGTAGCGCCACCTGTGCCAAATCCAGTTGATGTTTTAATAAAATCTGGTTTGACTTTTTTTGCGATTTCACTCATTTTAATAATTTCTTCTTTAGTTAAATAGCAATTTTCAAAAATAACTTTAGAACAAATATTGTGCTTGCGACAAACTGCGACAATTTGAGCCATTTCCTCTTCCATAAAAGCATAATTTTTTGCTTTTAGTTCAGTAATGTTGATCATATAATCAATTTCAGTTGCCCCACTTTGAATGGCTTCTTCTGTTTCAAATACTTTTGACGCAATGGAAGTTTGTCCTAATGGAAAGCCGATTGCAGCGCCAATATCAACACCTGTTCCAGATAAAAGTTGGCTGCATCGATTGGATTGCCCTGAATTAATTGCGACCATTTTAAATTGATAACGATTGGCTTCATCGCAAAGTTTCACCATATCTTCATGTGTGGCATCAGCTTTCAAATTTGTATGGTCAATAAATTTAGCTAATTGTTCTAATGTGTAAGTTGCCATTTTGCTTCACTCCTTAATATGTCATTACTTATACAATAGTTTATCATCTATCAATTTGTCAATATAAATCGTTACTTTCATTTAAAAAAGATTTTTTAGTGAATAAACATCTAAAAAACAGTTGACACCGCTTTCTTAATTTTGTATGATTTAAATATAAAGTAATTACATATTATTTGTTTTCGCACGTTATGTAATTTCATTAATTAGAAAGGAGAATGATAAATGATTGGAATTGTTGTAACATCACATGGTTTAATGAGTGCTGGAATGGTAGATAGTCTAGAAATGATTGCTGGCAAAAATCAGCATGTTTACTCAATTGCTTTAGACAATGAAGGAATTGAAAATTATCAACAGCGCTTAGTTCAGTTATTGGATCAGCTAAATCAGCAATACAAGCAGATTTTAATTTGTTGTGATCTAAAAGGTGGCACTCCATTTAATGAGTGTTATCGTTATTTATTAGAACACGAAGTAAGTATGCACTTAGTAACTGGGGTTAATTTGCCAATGTTGATTGAAGTTAGCTTGGCAGCGCAGTTTGAAGAGAACTTAATTCGTTTAGCAGCGGTTGCTGTTGAAGCTGGGAGAGAATCTGTTATTTTATTAGATATGGCAGAAGAAACAGATAATGAACTGGATTTATAAATAAAAGGAGTGAATCATATGCCAATTACATTAGTAAGAGTAGACGATCGAGTAATTCATGGACAAATTGCAACGAGATGGGCAAAATATCGAAATTGTGATGGGATTTTAGTAGCGGATGATCAGATTGCTGCTGATCCATTTCGTTCAAAAGTTTTAAAAGCAGCAGCTCCAACCGGAGTAAAAGTGGGAATTTATACATTAGAAGAAGCTTTGGAGAAGATTGAAAAGGCCAAAGTTGCGAAAAATAGTTATTTTTTAATTAGCAATTCACCACTTAATTTCCAGAAATTATTGGAACTGGGGGCGGATTTTGGAACCGAGTTAAATATTGGACCCATGAATACAAGACCCAATACGAAAATTCTTGGGAAAACAGTTGCTATTGATGAAGCGGATTATCAAGCCTTTGATTCTATTGAAAGTAATGGCGTAAAGGTGAGTTTCCAATTATTACCAGATGATAGCGCAACGCCGTGGAGCAAATTAAAAGCTAAATATGATCAAATGTAATCAACGAATTGGGCTAGTTTCGAGGGTTAGTCTTTTGAAAAGAAGATAAATTCAAAGCAAAATAAAAAGCATTTTGCATGAATTTCCTATCTTTTTTTCAAGACTATCAAACCCTCTCAACTTTTAATTGGGCCAGTTTCGGGTTCTAGCTTCTCGGAAAAAAGATAAAATAGAAGGAAAGTAAAGAGATACTTTCACTCTATTTTCCTATTTTTCAGTCGAAGCTAACACAGAACCCTCAACTTTTAATTGGGCTAGTTTCGGGTTCTAGCTTCTCGGAAAAAAGATAAAATAGAAGGAAAGTAAAGAGATACGTTCACTCTATTTTCCTATTTTTCAGTCGAAGCTAACACAGAACCCTCAACTTTTAATTGGGCTAGTTTCGAGGGTTAGTCTTTTGAAAAGAAGATAAATTCAAAGCAAAATAAAAAGCATTTTGCATGAATTTCCTATCTTTTTTTCAAGACTATCAAACCCTCTCAACTTTTAATTGGGCTAGTTTCGGGTTCTAGCTTCTCAGAAAAAAGATAAAATAGAAGGAAAGTAAAGAGACACTTTCAGTCTATTTTCCTATTTTTCAGTCGAAGCTAACATAGAACCCTCAACTTTTTATACGAGGAGGAATGAAGATGAATGGAGCATTATTTTTACCTGCACTATTGTGTGGCATATTCTGTTATTTAGGTGCGATTGAAACGCCTTGGTTGTTTGGAATGACCGGTGGTTTTTATATTGTTGGACGACCATTGGTTGCAGGGCTTTTAGTAGGTTTGGCCTTTGGTGATGTTCAAGCTGGAGTATTATGTGGCTTGGCTGTTCAAGCAGTATTTATTGCCAATTTATCAACGGGTGGTGCAACGAATAGTGAGATTACGTATGCAGCTTATGGGGGGATCGGGATTGCTCTTGCTACTACAAAAGATCCGGCGATTGCAGTGACATTAGCTATTTTAATTGGGCAAACTTTTGGACTTATTTTCTATAATACACGGATGGCGGTTTATTCTTATTGGAACAAACGTGCTGATGACGCCGCAAGCCGGATTGATACAAGAGGTATTTATTTAAATCATGTGCTTTATCCACAAATTTCAACGTTCTTTATTCGAGCAGTGCCAATTTTTATCTTAATTTTCTTTGGAAAAGGGTTTGTTGATATGCTGATTAATAGCGTACCAGCAGTTGTCACAGATACAATTTCAGTCTTAGGTGGCGTCTTACCAGCTTTAGGAATTGCGATGCTGATGAGTATTGTGATTAAGGAAAAAGTAAATTTGCTATTTTTCTTTGGTGGATTTGTTTTGATGGCATTTGCAGGATTGAATATGATTGCTTTAGTATTTATCGCAGCATTAATTGCGTATATTGTGTACCTAAGTACAGGTTCGACTGGTGGAGCTGTAATCGAAGAAGAGGATGAGGTGATTTAGATGGAAATGGAGCAAAAAGGCGGGAAATTAACGAAAAAAGAATTAAATCAAATGTGGCGACGTTGGGGATTCTTTCATTTATCGTCAATGAGTTATGAAAAATTACAAGGTCACAACTGGGCCTATCTAATGTCTCCTTTAGGTGAAAAATATTATAAAGATAATCCAGAAGCTTATCGAAGTTTGCTTGAAAGACATTCTTTGTTCTATAATACTGAACCACAAACCGGTTCCTTAATTGTAGGGATTGCAGCTTCTTTAGAAGAGCAGATTGGAATGGGTGAAGATGTTCCAGAAGAGATGGTGACTTCTGTTAAGGCAACTTTAATGGGACCTTTAGCAGGAATTGGTGACGCGATTATGCAAGGCATTGTGGTGCCAATTCTCTTATCAATTGGGATGGGATTAGCAAGTGGTGGGAGCGCCATTGGACCAGTATTTTATATGATTACTTATGGAATTGCCGGAGTTTTGATTTCATTATTTGCCTTTAAAAATGGCTATAAACTAGGTTTAACGGCAGTTGATTCCTTAGTTGGTGAGAATTCAAAACGTTTGCGAGATGCATTTAATCTATTGGGCGTTATGGTTGTCGGTGGGCTGGCAGCGTCCTACGTTACTTTGGAAACGAAGATTAACATTCCTTACGGCGATACAACGCAAAAATTACAAGAAATTTTAGATAGCAATTTTCCAAAATTATTGCCACTATTGATGGTACTTCTTGCTTGGTGGCTACTTTCTTCTAAGAAAATGACTGCAACCAAAGTCATTCTGATTCTAACTGGGATTTCAGCAGTTGGTGTAGTAATTGGGATTTTTTAAGGACGCTTAACTAGAGATGCTACGGCTCTCTAGTTTTTTTGTGTAAGCTTTGTTTGAAATGTAAGAGATTCCATCATATAATAGAAGAGACGATAAAGGAGCTGTTTGTTGTGAATAAGCCAGTAAAGAAAAGTAGCCAACCCTTGCATAAGATGATTAAGGATGATTTACTAAATAAACTAGAATCGGGTTTTTATCCCGAAAATACAATTATTCCCACTGAACTAGAGTTGGCAGATATTTACCAAGTTAGTCGTCCAACAGTCAGACAAGCGATTTCGGTTCTGGTTGCTGATGGGTATTTGGAACGCAAAAAACGCAAAGGCACAATGGTAAAACGTAAAAAAATTGATCAAGCTTTTACTCAAGTGATTCAAAGTTTTGAATCGGAGATGTTACAAAAAGGCTTGATTCCTAAGACAACTGTACTTTCTTTGAAAAAGGATTCTGCTAATTTTGAAGTGGCAGAGAGTTTAGCTTTAGTTGAAGGAGCTCCAATATTTAAGTTAATGCGTTTGCGTTATGCGCTTGAAGAACCTGTTGTGTTAGTAACAACGTATGTGCCAGCTCATTTATTTAAAGGCTTTTTAACGGTTGATTTTGAAAAAAATTCTCTGTATCAGATCATGAGCGATATGGGCTATCCTGTTTCTTCAATTAAGCGCAAGTTAGACGTGTTAAAAGCGGATGAAACAACTAGTGATTTACTATCGATTGAGGAAAATGATCCGATTTTTTATTTTCATTCTACTGGTTTTACCAAGGAAAAGATTCCTGTAGAATATTCAATTTCAAAATACCGCGGAGATTTAAATTCTTTTGAATTTGAGATTACCACAGAATAGTCATGAAAAACCGATTTGGTGTAGCTGGAATCGTTTAAATCAAGTATAATGAACATAAATAAAACAGCTGTTAAAATGTAGAATCATGAAATGGAGTATAGTAAAATTGGCTACTATCTATCAAATTATTAATCAACATTATGAAAAGCTTTCTGAAGCTGAACAAGGAGTTATTGATTATATCTTAGCATTTTCAGATATTCAAAAGTTAAAACTAAAGGATATTAGTGATGAGCTATACGTGTCTAATACAACCGTGATTCGGGCATGTAAAAAATTAGGTTACACTACCTTTAATGATTTGAAATATGCCTTTTTGAAGGAAATTGAGACAGCAAATCCAACAGAAAAAAAGCAGTCTGACTTCCAAGAGATTGTTGGAAATGTCAAAAGTGAAATGCTACGAACACTAGATATGGCAGATGAAAAGAAAATCAATCAAGTGTGTGAGTTATTAATTGGCACCAGAAGGATTTTCTGTGTAGGCGTTGGTTCTAGTTCAGAAGTTGCTTCTGAGTTTAACCGCAAATTAAAACTAATTGATTTTTGGTCAAATGAATACTCCGATAAATTTTCAATTGAACGGATTGCTCGAATTGTGAGTAAAGGGGATATTCTTTTAGTCTTTTCACTAAATGGAAATGATGAAGAGGTCAATGAAGTGGTGATTAAAGCAAAAAATAGTCAAGCTCATATTATTTCAGTAACTACGATGAATCCCAATGCTTTAAGCCGACTTAGCACGATTTCTTTACAAGTATACAACAACCCTGTACATCGTAAAAAACTACGTTCAAGACTAATGCTCTATACTGTAAGTAATCTTATTTTTGAACAATTATTAACGAAAATACCTAGTGTTGAGTAAAATTTTACTCAAAGAGGTATTTTTTTTGTTGTGAGGTATAATTTTCTGAAAACGCTTTTTATTCGGAGGGTTTAGCTATACTAAAGATGTAAGTTAGATTGAGAGGAGAATGAACATGAAGGAAAAAAACAAACTGGTTTTAGCTTTTGAACAATTTGGACGTGTGCTGTTATTGCCAGTGTCGATTTTGCCTGGAGCAGGAATTATTTTAGGGATTGGAGCAGCTTTTACTAATCCGAATACGTTAAATTTGTATCCATTTTTAAACAATTCCGTATTTCAATTTATTATGAACTTATTTGTAACTTTAGGAAATGTTGTTTTTGGAAATTTACCAGTCATTTTTGCAATTGGAGTAGCAGTCGGCTTAGCTAAATCTGAAAAAGGTTCAGCTGCCTTATCAGGATTTGTTGGATTTATTGTGCTGCATAAGGTGCTGAACTTTTTGCTGATTCAAGCGGGAACGTTAGTAGTGACTGACGGTATGGACGGCGGTGACGCTAAATTTGCTTTAGCGAAAAGCATGCAAACGTCAGTATTAGGAATTCAAACGATTGATTTAAATGTATTTGGTGGAATTATTACAGGTTTAGTTATTTTCTGGGTACATAAAAAGACTCTGAAAATTCGCGTGCCAGAAGTATTGGGCTTTTTCAGTGGTCCGCGTTTAGTGCCGATTATGAGTATTTTAGTAATGACGGTTGTTGCAGGGATTTTATTTATTGTTTGGCCATTTGTGCAAATGGGAATCTCAACATTATCTATGATGATTATTAAATCAGGTTATGGTGGAACGTTCTTATATGGTATTTTGGAACGTGCATTATTGCCATTCGGTTTGCATCATGGCTTGAATTTGCCAGTAATGACAACGGATTTAGGTGGTGTCTGGACAATTGATGGTCAACAAGTTGGAGGTACAATTAATGCCTATATGGCTTCATTAACAAGTCCTGATATTACAACGATTGATCCAAGTATCACACGTTTCAATGCAGGGAAATTCGTTTACTTTATGTTTGGGCTTCCAGCAGCAGCTTATGCGATGTATAAAACAGCGAAGCCAGAAAAACGTAAAGCGGTGGCTTCGTTATTATTTGCAGCCGCATTAACTTCATTTGTAACAGGAATTACTGAACCAATTGAATTTACCTTTTTATTCGCAGCACCAATGTTGTATGCAGCACATGCGGTAATGGCAGGGTTGATTTTGATGATTACGCAAATGGTTGGAGCAGCAGTGATGGCACCGATGGGGCATGGTTTAATTAATTTTACAATTTACGGCGTGATTCAAGGGTTTAAAACTCATTGGTATATGATTCCAATAGTTGGAATTTTCTGTGGGATTATGTACTACTCTGTCTTTAAATTTATGATTTTGAAGTTTAATTTAAAAACACCTGGTCGTGAAGATGGGGATGAAGAAGTGAAGTTAGCTACTAAAGACGAAGTGAGAAACAAATACAACATCAATCAAGAGGATAAAAAAGCAAAGAAATCGGAAACAGATGCTGCACTGGATGCACAAGCATTGGCTTTAATTGAGTGTCACGGTGGGCAAGAAAATATTGTGGATGTTGACGCATGTATTACGCGTTTGCGAATTACAGTGAAGGATAAAGATTTAGTTCAAGGAGAACGTATCAAATCAGAACTTGGCGCAAAAGGTTTTGTGGAATCTAATATGCAAATGCAATCAATTTATGGTGGACATGCAAATGTGTTAAAAAATCGTATTATTGAGTTAGTTGAAGAAGGTATTTAAATTTAAAGGGAGTGAGAACACTGAGTAATCATATGATGTTTATAGATATGGATGGGACCTTTGTGTTTGATTCCAGTGAAGTTACAAAAGAAGATTTACATGCATTTAAGGAAGCTGAAAAAATCTGTAGTATGGGAATTGCTACCGGTCGATCGATTCGTGAGATTGAGTATATTGAAGAGCATTATAATATTAAGGTCGATTATAAAATTGCTTTCAATGGTGCGTTAGTTATGAATGAAAAGAATGAAACCATTGTAGATGAACCAATTGATTCAGTGAGCTTTAAGGCTTTAATGAATTACCTTAAAAAAAATCAACTCGTTTTTGATGCTCTAGATGGGAAAAAGAGAATTGGAAATTTTGCCCATGAAGCAGAAGGTACTTTGATGGGATTGACCTTTGTTCAAGTCGACGATCCTTATCCTTTAATTAAAGATCAAAAAATCTATAAGCTAAATATCCGCCCTAAAAGTATAGAAGATGCTGAAAAAATTACAGTAGAATTAAAGATGCTATTTACGAATTTGTCTATTTTTCAAGTTGGAAGTCGACGAATTGAAGTCACAGGTACAGATACATCAAAGGGCAATGCATTGATGAAAATTAGAAAACCTCAAACAACAATTATTGCTATTGGGGATTCTGAAAATGATATCTCTATGTTTGAAATTTCAAATAAATCTTATTGCATGGATCATGCACCTGAAAATGTCCGTAAGAGTGCAGAGTATAGTGTGCCACGATTTAATGACGCAATTAACCATTTTTTAAATCATACTGATTTGGAGGGATAACCATTGATTGGAAAAAAAGAATATTCGGCTGTAAATCACTTATTAAATCAACAATTAGCTGAGAAGAAAGTGTTAATTGCCGTTCACAGAGGGAGCGCAGCTGGGAACATTTTAGAAAATACGATTCCTTCATATCTGGCAGCTCTTCAAATGGGGGGCGATATTATTGAAATGGATGTTATTCGTTCTACAGATGGTACCTTGTTTAACTTTCACAATGGGATGGAGCAAAAACATTTTAAAGAGGCATTTGATATTCGAGAAAAATCGGCAGCAGAAATTTTAGACTTACGTTTTGTAAATAGTAATTTAGAAACTGTGGATTATCCAGTAGAAACATTTGAAGCGACTTTAAAAGCATTTAAGGGAGAGACCTTGTTTAATATTGACCGAACGTGGGGCTTTTATGAGGATGTCTGTGATTTAATTGATCAATATGATTTTGCCAATCAAGCTATTTTAAAGGGTCCATTAGATCAGGAATGTATCGAGTTCTTTAAGAATCGTCCAGTTAACTATATGTTTATGCCAAAAATTGAAACGCTGGAAGAACTAGCAATCATTCAACAAATTGAAGGCATGAATATTGTAGGTGTAGAGCTTAAAGTTACTTCAACAGAAAGTGATTTTTACCAAAAAGAAAACATTCAAAAAATTCATGAAATGGGTCTATTCGTGTGGGGGAATGCAATTACCTATAACGACACAAAAAAACTATTTGTTGCGATTGGAGACAACCTGTCAATTATTGACACACCTGAAAAAGGGTGGGGTTTTATGATGGATTTAGGTATAAATGTGTTACAGACAGATTGGCCTGCAATTTTAAGCAACTATAGGCAACAATGGGTAACAGAGCAAAACGATGAGGTTGGTCCTTAATGCCAATTTCAGCTATTATTTTTAGAATTACATTGGCAACTGTGATTTCAGGTGTGATTGGTTTTGAGCGAGAGTATAAAAATCGACCAGCTGGAATCAGAACTCATATACTTCTGTGTTTAGGGGCAACCATTATTGCACTTGTTCAACAATCTTTAAGTCTTGATGCAATCGTGCGAGTTACGGAAAACCCAGAACTATTAGGAGTGATTAGTGTCGATCAGTCCAGGTTAATTGCTCAAGTAGTAAGTGGAATTGGATTTTTAGGTGCAGGGACAATTATTGTGACGAGAACCAATATTTTGGGGCTAACAACAGCTGCAACCTTATGGACCGTCGCTTGCTTGGGCATTACTATTGGAATGGGTTACTATGAGATTGTGCTAGTGGGGACGGGTGCAATTGTTTTAGCTTTGACGTTATTAAAAAAAGTAATCCGAATTTCGACAATTAAAAAGTTGCAAGTAAAATTTATTCATCGGGTGGAGACGAAAGAATTTATTACAGGTTATTTTTTAGAAAAAAAAGTCGCCATTAAAGATATCGATTTTAGTGTTGATTTTCAAAAAGATTACCGAGTTTATACAAATACGTACACAATTGAGTTGCCGGCAGACTTAACTTATTTAGACATTATTGAAGATATCTCAGTTCATCAAAATGTAACCAATATTAAGCTGCTGAATGTGTAAATACAAACAGTTGCCTTCCTACGACTTATGTAGGAAGGCAACTGTTTTTTTAGTTAAATGGATGGTTAAATTCTGTGACATCTCAACTTATTCAGGATTCTATTTTTTTTAATGAAAGCTAAAATGTGTTATTTTTCAAGCTTATTTTTTATTAGTACCTATGGTTTTACATGGAGTATCCTTAGTGGTATACTTTATACGGATTAAAGTTATTTGTTATATATTTATAATTAAATCAAGGAGGCGATGTTATCGTAAGGTGTTAAATTTCTTCTAGACCAATCTTAGCCTAGAATGGAAAAAGCAATTCAACTAGTTATTTTTAATCGTTTCAACAGGTGAACAGTTCCTATTACATTAACTTTAAGGAGAGAATAATAATATGACAGTAAAAGTTGGAATCAATGGTTTTGGAAGAATTGGCCGTTTAGTGTATAGAAGATTACTTGAAACTTCTTCGGATATCGAAGTTGTCGCAGTAAATGATTTAACAAGTCCAAAAGTATTAGCACATTTGTTGATGTTTGATACTGTTTATCATCAATTGAATGGAACCGTTCGTGCTGAGGACGATGCGATTGTCGTGAATGATCACAAGATTAAAGTGTACGCTGAACGAAATGCAGAAGACATTCCGTGGAAACAACATGATGTAGATATTGTAATTGAATGTACCGGTTTCTACACATCGGCAGAGAAATCAGAAGCACATTTGAAAGCAGGAGCGAAGAAAGTTTTAATTTCAGCACCAGCTGGCGATATGAAAACTATTGTTTATAATGTAAATGATGATATTCTTGATGCGAATGACAAAATTATTTCTGTTGCATCTTGTACAACAAACTGTTTAGCACCGATGGCTAAAGCTGTGAATGATGCATTTGGGATTAAAGTTGGTACGATGACAACGATTCATGCTTATACTGCAACTCAATCATTAGTTGATGGTCCTCGTGGTGATAATTTGAGAGCTGCTAGAGCGGCTGCACAAAATACAATTCCTCACACAACAGGCGCAGCAAAAGCAATTGGCTTAGTTATTCCAGAATTAAAAGGCAAATTAAAAGGTCATGCACAACGTGTGCCGACAATTACAGGATCAGTCACTGAATTAGTGACGGTTTTAGATAAAAAAGTAACTGAAGAAGAAGTGAATGCAGCTTTAAAAGCAGCTACAGATAATAATGAGTCATTTGGTTATACAGATTTAGAAATTGTCTCATCAGATATTGTCGGTAGTCATTTTGGTTCAATCTTTGATAGTACTCAAACTGAAATTAGTGAATTTGATGGCTTACAATTAGTTAAAACCGTTGCTTGGTATGACAATGAATATGGGTTTGTTACTCAATTAGTTCGTACGTTAGAAAAATATGCAACATTATAAAGAATAGTTTAAAAAGACAGCCTGAGATCGTTTCAGGTTGTTTTTTTTTATTACTACCAATCAGAATAGTGATATATTTACATATTATTAATAATTGAAATAACAGAATTGAATATAAAATGAAATCATGTTTTTTTAGATGATATATGTTCCAAAAGTTTAGAAAACGCATACAAATCCAATTCTTTTCATTATAATGTGTTGAGTAACATATTAATAAAAAATAATTAGAAAGGAGAAAGAGAATAATTTTTATGCATATTCTGAAGCTTAAACCGCAAAAAACTAAATCGACTACTTACTAAAGTGTCCATTCTTTAATTTCACAGACTATGCGTTATGTTAAGTCAGAGCAAAAGTTAATAATTCTAGCATTCTGTACCATCTAAAAAAAGTTGGAAAGGAAGAATAAAATGATTAAAAAGTTATTTATTGGATTATTGGTTATTGGAGGAATAATGACGGCACCTACTACAGCTTTAGCTGAAGATGCTGTCGATAAAGGAAATTATCAACAGAACGATGCTTTTTCATATATTGTATCAGCAACTTCAGGTAAAGTGATTACAGTCAATGATGACCAATCGCTACAAGAGAGTGTGACAGAAACAACTGGGAATAATCTACAAGCAAAAGCGCTTTTTAACGTAACAAGTTATCCAGAAGTAAATCGAGTACAAATTAGCCTTTCTGGTACTCCAACGAATGTTTGGGTCAGCAACGGTGAAACGCTAAATGCTAGTGGAACGAGACAAGCAACGATTCAATCTGGAAGCTGGGAAGGATTTGAGATCGAAGTAGTGAACCCAGATTCTGGTCTGTCAAAAATCAAGAATTTTGCAGGTGATTATCTTGTTCGTGGTGGAGATGGAAAATTAGCCATTGGCGATAGCAGCAAAGCTGAATTGTTTTATATTATTTCGCCAAAATACGATGATACTAGTGTGTATATCCAACACGTAGCTTCGGGGAAATTCATTAAGGCAGACGGTATAAACGGCAATCCATTGACGGTTGATGGCGAAAAAGTGGCTGACAAAGTTAATGATGATTTACGTTTTTCAACATTATTTGGTGATTTTAATGGTGTGAATGTAATGAACTTCGTTTCTAAAAAATTCACGACACTTGCTTGGAAATCTGGTGGAGCAGAAACAGTCTTCCAAAATAGTGATATTAAAGCAGGTGGATGGGAATCGATTATTGTTGAAGGAAATGGCGATGGAACAATTTCTTTTAAAGACTCACAAAATAATTCTTATATTACAGTGAAGGACAATCATTTAGTTCGAGGTTATGCAACACCTTTAACGGATAATGAAAAATTTGTGATTCATACAGTTACAAAACCAAAAGCAGTGGAAAATGTAGTTGCCAAAGAAGTCAAAGATACTTCTGTAACGATTTCTTGGACAGGAATTAAGGACAGTATTTATACAGGGTATCAAGTGACTGCTGTTAATCCAGCAACTTTAGCTCCAATTACTAGTAAAGAAACAAAAGAAAATGAACAAACTATAACAGGGCTTACCGCAGGAACCACTTACGAAATTACAGTTCAAACAAAGAATGGTGTAAGCCCTTACTCAGAAAGCGAAAAACTAACGATTCAAACTAAAAATGGAGATGTTCCTGTACAATCAGAAGGACTAACTGCTAAAGAAGTTGGCTCAACAATTGAATTAAATTGGAAAGCTGTAGCAAATTCAACAGGCTACAATATTTATCGTGCAAAAAGTGCTTACGACAAAGAGGGGTATCAAAAAATTGCTGAAAATGTGACAGCAACTACATTTGTTGATAGCCAACTAAATGAGTCAAAATACAATAATTACTACAAAGTAACCGCAATAAATGAAAATGGTGAAGCACCATTATCAGATGAATATACGTCGTTAGAAACAGTTTTATTTGGGAAGAACATGTACATCTTCTCGCCATACGATGATACAAAGAAAATTGATGAACTGATGGTGGCTATTTTTACAAAACAAAACGATCAAGCTAATGATGCACAATTTAATGAAAATCGTTTTGGAATTTATTTTAAACCTGGTGATTATACTAAGACAAAAACAATGCCAATTGGATTCTATACTCAAGTCGCTGGTTTAGGCCGGACTCCATATGAAGTTAAGTTAAATAATATGGAAGTGCCTGCCTATACGGATAATAACAATGCAACATTGAATTTTTGGCGTTCTGCAGAAAATCTATCAGTGATGGCAACAGGAGATGACACATCTTACTTTGGCGGCTGGCGTCCAGCTCAATTTAACTGGGGCGTGGCACAAGCTGCACCACTTAGAAGAATTTATTCTCAAAGAGCCGTTAGTTACGATTGGAATTATGGTTGGGCAAGTGGCGGTTACATGGCGGATTCTCTAGTTGAAGGCAAAGATACGGCTGGAAATAGTGCAGGAACCTTCTCTGGTCAACAATTCTATACACGTAATTCCAAAGTTATTGGAAATGTATTTGGAACGACTTTAAATGGTTTTTATCAAGGTGTAGAAGCGCCTAATCTACCAACTGGAAATAATGGCGATGCACTAGTAAAAGGCAATGGTTTCAGTAATTGGGGAATTCCAACGGCAGATAACAATCAACAAGTAGTGACGAATGTAAGTACAACACCAATTATTCGTGAGAAACCATTTTTATATCTTGATAATGATGGTGAATACAAAGTTTTTGTACCAGCTTTAACTAAGAACACAAAAGGAATTTCATGGTCAAAAGAGAATATGGGGAATGGAACGAGTCACTCACTTAGCGAGTTCTATATTGCTAAAGAAGGCGATTCTGCTGGGAAAATTAATCAGCAATTAGCAGCTGGGAAACATCTATTCTTCACACCGGGAATTTATCATGCAGAAGAGGTTATTCAAGTGACAAAGGCAGATACAATTGTCCTAGGGACTGGAATGGCATCGATCATTCCTGACAACACTGAAACCGCAATGAAAGTTGCAGATGTTGACAAGGTTACTATTGCAGGATTAATTTTTGATGCTGGCGCTCACTCTAAGAGTTTATTAGAAGTTGGAGCAAAAGGCGATTCCAAAGATCATGCTAAAAATCCAACTTTATTGTCTGATTTATTCTTCCGTGTTGGGGGGACGACTGCCAGTTTAACAAAATCTGATGATGCCTTAATTATTAATAGTAATGATGTCATTGGCGATCATTTTTGGATTTGGCGTGCAGATCATGGCGCAGGTGTAGCGTGGGATGGCAATGTTTCATATCATGGATTAATCGTAAACGGCAATAACGTTACTTCCTATGCGTTATTTAATGAACATTTCCAAGAATACAATACTCTGTGGAATGGTGAAAATGGTGCAACATACTTTTACCAAAATGAAACGCCTTATGATCCAATTAGCCAAGCCGCTTGGATGTCTCATGATAATACAGTAAAAGGTTATTCAGCTTATAAAGTTGCCAATCAAGTCAATAAGCATTATGCTGTGGGACTGGGAATCTACAATGTTTTCATTTATACTGGACCAACTTATGATGCTTCAAAAGTACAAATTCAACAAGAAAATGCAATTGAAGTACCAAATAAACCAGGAGTTCTGATTGAGAATGCAACCACACAAACATTTGCTAAAAGTGATGGAGCTTTGCAAAAAATCAATCACATTATCAATGGAACTGGTGAAAGTGTCAGCAGTGGAATCGATCAAGTAACAGGTGAGGTCGGAACTGGATGGGATCGTAAATATATCTTGAATTATCTAGATGGTGTCACCACCCGTGGTTTCCACGGTAGTATTATTGAACAAGGACAGCAACCGACAGATGAATAGAAACTAATAAAAGAAGACTTCATTGATGTAGGCTAGTCAATGAAGTCTTCTTTAGTCTGAGATAGTGCATAGACAACAGTGGAATAGTTGTTAAGTGTACGATTGAAAATCGACAGTAGTATTATTGTTACAATTTGAAATGAAAGACGGGATATTTAACGTTTCTACATACATAAATCCATCGTTTGAACAATTTATTGAAGAGGAATTCCAAAGTTATTTATTGTTTTTTATGGGGAGTATTTTTAATTTTTTGTAAGATTGGTTAGAAGGAAAAGAAAGAAAAATACCCCAAGAATAGGGACAGCAAATGACAAATTATGTTAGCTATACATATCGGTTACATTCAGAAAATATAGAGATAATAAAAAGAAGGTTAGAAAAAAAGAGTCTTTCAAAATAAGCTGAAATTCACGGGAATTTAAATAGCACCGAGTAGGTATTATCCACTCGGTGCTGGAAGTTAAATGCTTTTTTCTAGGTTACCCGCTCTTGCTCTGAATAAATAGACAAACCGTAATCGATTTTTTATTTATCTAAAAGCATAGACAATTTGATTGATACCAAAGACCATAAAGTAAAAACCAACTAAAAAACTAAGTGTTAGGGCTGAAGAAATTGGATTAAATAAAAGCATCAAGCCTAAAATAATTCCTAAGATAGTTACAATGACAGTAAACCAAAGATGTCCAGTACTTACATTTTTAGCTAAGTCTAAAGTAAATAATCCTAAGATAGAATCAATTAAGAACCAAGTAGCAAATACATAAGGTAAAATAGTTATGCCGATATCTAGATTGAATAAAAGGTAAGCACCAATCACAATATTAGCAACTGCGGTAACTATCGGTACATAGGCTTTAATTCCAGTCAGTTCTTTTAATTTATTTCGGAAAAATAGTTCAAATAGCCCTTTTAAGATAGCCATTAGTGCAAAAATAATGACAATTGTTGCTAAGTTTCCAATTGGATCTTGGAAAGAAAATAACGCGGTAATAATAAATAAAACTCCTAAAATTAATGAACCCCAATCTGTTTTACGTTGTGTCATAATTTATCACTCTCTCTTATCGTATTTTTAATTTGCTTGATGTGCTAATAATTGATGATTAACCTCATAAGAGTGAATCACATTAGTAGTCTCTTTTTTTAATGAAGCCATGGTAAATGTAGTTGTATCATGAGGTTGAATGGATAAAGTCAGATTTTTAATATCATAACCAATCCAGTAACCAGTAAAATCGCTAATTTTTGAACCAGGAGAAACTTTTTCTACACCTTTTGCAATGATAAATGGATTAAAAATTTTATATAACGTATTGATTCCAGCTTCTGATTTAAATGGGTAAATAAATTTAGATAAAAAAGTAGCTCGAATAAAACGAGAAGGTGCAGTATAATCACCAGGTAATCCTAGTAGACCAGAACCACTTTCAATTTGATTTAGTAAGATATCATTTGTAAGTGTTACTTTTCCACGATTAGAATCCGTTAATTCAATATAATTTCTTAAATTAGTTAAGTGCCAATCATAAGTAGGACTATTTGTCATTATTCCAATCGTATTTTTAAAAATAACAAATCCGCCATTATCCGTCGGTTCTAAAACAATTGATTCACCACTCTTATCAGTAAAAGTATAGTGTAGCGGAACAATTGGGCTAGCCCCTTTAGGAGCGATATCGATAAAGGGTTGATAGCTGCCAATCATTAAGCCGAAATTCGTCATAGCTTCAGCAATTTCAGCGACAGTCGCATAATTACTTAAAATCCAAGTCACTACTTCTTCACCGTATAAAGGCGTTAAACCACGTTTGTTTAGATTTTCAGAAGTATCCCAACTACATTCTTCTAGATATTGTAAATCACCTACAAGTCCTGCTTCGTTCACTCCATCAAAAAATAAGTAAGAATCATTCATATTAATTCCCATAAAGCGGTATTTGGATACCCAAGTTAAACTTTCTCCTTTAATTTCATAATTTTCTGGAATAATCGTTATTTTGCTATTTACTGAAAAGGGATCGAAGGTAAAATCCATTGTTCTACCCCAAAAAATATCATTTTCAATTGATTTTAACATAATATTTGTACACATATCGTAACATCCTCCCTTTAACTATTTTTATTATAGCTAAAGGAAAGTGAAAAAAGAATCTACAAAAATTTAGAAATGTCAGATAATGAACAGATTTAGAAATATGTCTAGTTAGTGAAGAAGTGTTGGATTTGTTTATATTGAACGTAATGGGTAAAGTGAGGAGTTAAAATAGAACAACATAATTTAAAATTATCCTATTCACCAGCGAGTTGATACGGTTTCTTTGATAACTCTCATTCCTTTAGTTAGTATTATAATGCATGGTAGGTTTCAGTAAAATTAAAAGTTGCCTTTTTTAGTGTATTTTTCTATAATAAGTATAGTTAATAAAGTTTGTTTATTAAGGGAGGGCTATTTTATGAGGGCCAGTAAGCCACAAACTATTAAAGCACATAATTTGACTTTTTTAACACAAATTATCAAAAATCAAGGCCCATTATCTAAAGGTGAATTGGCTAAATTAAGTGGTCTAAGTGTTGTAACGATGAATAAATTGATTCCTGAACTAGTTGCATCTGAAGTAGTACAAGAATTTTCAGATTCAGTAGTGACAGGCGGTCGCCATGCAGTTTCCTACGAATACAATGCTCAGTATCAATTATTGTTAGTGATTCAGTTAATTGAAAAAAATCAACAAATTGTTTTTAATTTTTATATTAGTGATTTATACGGCACTATTTTAAGACAAGAAGAAAGCTCTGATTTAGCATTTTCATGGGTGGAGCTAAAAGAAAAAATCCAGAAATTCTTAATAGAAGAGCCGAAAATCAAAGGGATTAGCATTGGTATTCCTGGTGTAGAAGTTGAGGGAATCTTGAAAATGAGCGATCATCCGCAGTTAATCGGGGTTCATTTGCGTAAGGAGATTGCGTTAGAGTTTCAGTTACCTGTAACGATTGAGAATGATATTAACGCCGCTGTTTTAGGCTACGCAGCTAAGCAAGATGGAAAGAATGAAAGCATTGTCGGAATCTACTATCCAAGAGATTTTCCACCAGGATCTGGGATTTGGTTAAATGGTCAGATTGTGAGAGGTCGTAATGGCTTTGCTGGAGAAATTAAGTATTTGCCATTAACGGCTAAATGGCATGAAGTCCCAGTGTCAGAGATTGACTTAGCCAAAAATATGTCAGAAGTGATCCAAACAATTATTAGTATGTATGATCCTAATGAGATTGTGATTTATACTGAATCAAAGCGCTTATTGAAGGAAGATAGGGTATTTATTGAAGCGAGTTTATTTGCTAAATTTTCAACAATTAAGCTACCAAAATTAGTTTCATCGGCTAGCTTTGACCAAGATTATCTACATGGCTTACTTGTGCAGGGAATTGAGTTAATTGAAAAAATGCAGGAATAAAATTCAGAATGGGGAGTGTTAAAATGAAAAGTGAGAAAGAGAAGATGTTAGCAGAAGAATTATATCTTGCTAGTGATGAAGAATTAGTGGCAGATGTAAAACGTTCGAGACGATTAACGCGTTTGTTTAACAGTACAACAGAAGAACAGTTAAGCTATCGACAAGATTTGTTAAAGGAATTATTTGCAAAAACAGGTGAGAAAATTTATATTGAACCACCATTTTATTGTGATTATGGCTCAAATATTGAAATTGGAGAGAACTTTTATGCCAACTTTGATTGTGTGATTTTAGATGTGGCTGCTGTGGAAATTGGGCGAAATGTTATGTTTGGACCAAAAGTTAATCTATTTACAGCAGGACATCCAGTTGATCCTGCTGTTCGGATTTCAGGCTTAGAGTTTGGACGTAAAATCACAATTGGAGACAATGTTTGGATTGGTGGAAATACATCGGTGAATCCTGGGGTTAAGATTGGAGCAAATACAGTTATTGGATCAGGTTCAGTGGTAACGAAGGACATTCCAGAGAATGTAATTGCAGCTGGAAACCCATGTCGCGTTTTACGTCAGATTACAGCAAAAGATACTGAATTCTGGGAAAAGCAACAAAAGTCTTATTGGGCTGATGCAACTAAAAAAGACTAAATAGAATGGAGCAAATACGATGATTAAAATGGTGACAGTGGATATGGATGGAACATTTTTAAAGCCGACAAATGAGTATAATCGTTCGCGATTTGAAGCAATCTATCAAACAATGGTAAAGCAAGATGTTAAATTTGTAGTGGCTAGTGGCAATCAATATTATCAACTAAAATCTTTTTTTCCCGAAATAGCGGAACAGATTTCTTTTGTAGCTGAGAATGGTGCTTTAGTAATCAGTGAAGGAGAAGAACTTTTTTGTGGTGAAATGGATCTTGAATTAGTTGGTGAAATTTTAATCTTTTTAGCAGATTTACCAGAAGTTCGGACGATTCTTTGTGGGCGCCAAAGTGCCTATGTTAGCCAAGAGACAGATCCAGTATTTGTCGATTATGGACGGATTTATTACCATCGTTTAAACGTTGTTCCGAATCTATCAGAATTAACGGAGGATACTTTTTTCAAATTCGCTTTGAATGTTCCAGAAGAAATGACGGAAGAAATCGTAACTTTATTTAATCAAAGATTTGATGGAGAGATTACGGCAGTTACTAGCGGTCATGGCGATATTGACTTAATTATTAAAGGATTGCATAAAGCGAATGGAATTCAATTATTACAAAAAAAATGGGGAATTCATGAAGATCATATTGCTAGTTTTGGTGATGGAGGCAATGATGTGGAGATGTTGCGCCATGCAGGACACAGTTATGCGATGAGTAATGGCAGTCAAGTTGCTAAAGATGCAGCCAAATTCGTAGCACCAAGCAATCATGATGAGGGGGTACTCGTGATTATTGAACAATTATTGGATAAAAATCAAAGTGAGAAAGCTTAATGAAATCAACGCTTTATACACATAGATTTAATTAAAAAAACCCCTGATTGGCTAGAGATATTCTAACGAATCAGGGGTTTTTTGTGTTTTGATAAGCTGATTTAATCTATGCTAAGTTGATCTTTATGATAATGAGTGGACATTTCCTTTTTCAAGAACCAGCTGGAAATTGCAAAAGATAAAACATCTGAAATAGGAACGGATAAAAAGATTCCAGTTAATCCAAAGAAACGAGATAAAATTAAAATCAATGGAATCAGCAATAAAATTTGTCTACTCAAGGTTAAAAAGCTAGCAATCTTAGCTTTTCCAACAGCTTGAAAATAACTAGAAAAAATAATCTGCATGCCAACAATAGGCAAAGCAGCAAACCAAATCCGAATTGAGGGAACACCTAAACGAATAACATCAGGTTCTTTGTTAAACATTGTAATAATAGGAACGGTCATAAATTGAACCACTAGAAATCCTGCAACAACAATAATAGTCGCTGCAATTGCCGCATCTCTTAAAGTATCCTTTACACGTTGCATCTTATCAGCACCGAAGTTATATCCAATAATAGCTTGCTGACCTTGAATGATACCAGAAACAGGCATTAATAATAAAGTTTGAAAACTAGTGATAATTCCAACCGTCGAGACAGCCAAATCGCCACCATTTATAGCTAAGCTACCATTCAGAATAATGTTTAAAATACTATTAGAGAGCTGCATTAAAAAGATGGGCATACCTGTTTTAATAATTTCTAGCATATAGGTTACTTTTGGCTTTAATAATTTTAAGGTAATTGGAATATAACTTCTTTTGCTACATAAGAAGGCTAACTGCCAAACCGCACTAAGGAACATTCCGCCAATCGTTGCATACGCGGCACCTTTCATTCCCCAACCAAACTGAACAATAAAAATATAATCAAATAAAATATTAAATCCGGCACCAAGTAATTGAGAAATCATAGCATTCTTAGGGTTTCCTTGAGCCCTCGAAAAATTATTTCCATACATTGAGATAGCTTGAAAGACACTCCCAAATAAAATAATACTTAAGTAATCCACCGCATACGGTTCCACTGCTTCACTAGCACCTAAAAAATATAGAATTGGTTCAATAAATAAATTGCCAAAAATCATAAACAACAGTGCAAAAAAGAGAATCAAAAGAAAAGCATTTCCCATATAAGTTGCTGCATCATTTTTGTTTTTTAAGCCTAGTGAGATTGAAAAACGAGTTGCCCCACCAACACCAACTAGTAAACATAAGGCCAGTGAAATCAAAGTAACAGGATAAGTCACCGTAATAGCCGCTAAGCCTAGCGAACCAATATCTGGTGTATTTCCAATAAAAATGCGGTCAACAATATTATAAATTGCACTCACAACCATTCCAATAATTGCAGGAATAGAAAATTCAATTAAAAGCTTTCGAGTACTTTCCGTACCCATTCGGTTAGCATCCATATAAAACCCCTTTCATAAATCCATATTCTTTAATTATAGACTACTGATTTGAAGATACAAGGAGTGAAGATGAATTTTTTATTGAAACGGTCATTATTGATGTTAAACTAAATAGATACACTATAAAGACAGGTGGTGCAAAATGGCAATCATAAAAATTTATATTCATCCTAAAAAAGAGGTGGATAGTTATTTAGTTGATCTGGATTTAGAAAAAGAGTTTAGCTTGATAAATGAAGAATTTGAAGAGTGGCTAGTTAAAAACACGTCTAATCTTGAATTTGATTGTATTGACTATTTATCAGATCTAGAGCAGCACTATCTTTGTTATTTTGTTACGAATAATGAAAAGCAGGCATGTCAAGAATTAGAACATCTACTAGCTCAAGAATTGCCAATTAAAAGCGAATTTATAATTGAAATTGGTTATTTTTCAGATTGGTTACATGAGGAAGAGTATCAATTCTGGAAGAGGATTATCAGAAAGTAGGAGGTAATTAACAAATCTCTTTAGTCATAAGTTTCTCTTTCCTTTAATTTAGTTTATATTGATCAGCTGTTTCCTTTGAATTAAATAATTTCAAATAATAGACTAAATTAATTGTAGCCTAGAGAAGTTAAGAAAAAGAACCAGTATCTAATTCTTAAAACCAGTTGCATTACACTACGTTTAGTGGTAATATAATTCCTTGTCGGAGGGCGTTTGCTGGATAAGATTATTCTTATCCAGTTTTTTTGCGTTAAATTACCGAAATACAATCGATGAGGTGTTAGAACATGGAAATAAATCCAATAAATTATCAAAAAAATAGTCAACAATTACTTGAACATCTAGATGAGTATACAAAAGAAAAAGTTCGTGACTTAAAAGGCTATGAAAGCAAAAAAATCAGTTATGAACTAACTGAAAACGAAGTTGTTTTAGGTGGAATTGTTGGCGAGATTCATTGGGGAGCATTGCGGATTGAGTTATTTTATGTAGATGAGAAAGCTCGAGGTAAAGGCGTTGGACAAAAATTATTAACACACGTGGAAGCTATCGCTCAAGAAGCAAACTGTTTATTAGTGTTATTAGAAACTTATAGTTTTAATGCGCCTAATTTTTATTTAAAAAATGGCTATCAACAAATTGGACTGATTCAAGATTTCCCATTAGTTGGTGAAAGCCATCATTTTATGATAAAGCATCTTGCTTAAAACTAGAAAAATTTATTTTTTATGATAAGTTAAAGCTATTTGAATGCAAATAGAAAGCTCATTGATTGGGATCAAGGACAATTGCACGATTTTTAGAAAACTCAAGAGTATCCACAAATAATCCTCTAAATGTTTCAACTAAGTTTGCTTGAGAATGGAAGAAAAGAGCCAGTTTATCTGTACCAAAACGATCAATTCGGATGGGTGAACCATAGCTGGGTTGGTTCCATTTTAAACTTTCAGTCATTTCTTCATCAGGAACAATTTCTTTGGCATTATCTAAACTAAGTTGTCTGATTTTTACTAGCGGCTCACTAAATTCAACTGGATAATGAGTGAAAGTAGTAGAATTAAACGAAATCAAAAAAGTTTTAGTTTGTATCTCGGTGTTGAGTCATCGCCAATGATTGCTCTCGTAATAGAAAATATAAGAGGTATACATGATAATTCCAGCAGCCAGTATGGAAAAAGTCATTAGAATAAATAGAACCGTCAAGCCTTTACCAAAAGCCAGTAGGGTCATGGATAAAAAGAACCCAACAGATAGTACGAAACAAAAATTCCGAAGAGCTTTTAATTCAAATAGCCCATGTTTAGGTTTTTTTTGAGGTAGTTTGTTTCTACCTAAAATACGATAGATCTCATCAAAAATGAGATATGCAAAAATAGTAATCATTCCAATAGCTACAAAAAGCAACAGAAAAAATTGTCCCCAGCCCTGAATTAGGGTTAAATGTGGCAAATCAAATCTCCAGAAAAGTAGCACAAAAGTAACAACAAATGAAACTAAAGATAAAATTGCTTTTTTTGATTGATAAGTCATAAAAAAATCCTCCATATACTATGTATAAAACCCGTTATATAAATACTATACTATATCAAATCCCAATTATCAAAAAAATTCCAAATAAAGTTTTCTAGAAAAATAGTAAAAAAAATAATTGACTCATTTAAAGAATATAGTTGTATTTCCTTTTATATTAAGTTGGTACAGAGGCGAATACTGATGGAGTTAAAGTTATAAAACGAAGACAAATACGAAATTTGTGCGCCAATTATTTAGTTAGCCACAACTATTTTAGTTACTAAATACAAAAGAACATAGTTCAATAGATGCCTATAGATAAAGCTTAAAGTGCAATTAAAGTAAGTAGGATAGACAGTTTTTTGGGGTACATCAGTATCTTTTTCTAGATAGATTTTCTTTTCTTCCGTATGGAATTAATAGATCCTAACTATCCATCAGCTACACTTGTAAGCACTAAAAAATCGATAGGTTTCTTTCGTAAAATAGTTCAGATTTTGTTATACTGATGGCAACAAATTAAAGAGCAGGAGGAAACGAATATGCTTACGTGTCAGAGTTGTGGAATGGATGTTGAAAAAGATGAAAATAAAGGAACAAATTCAGATGGCAGCCTATCAACAGAATATTGTGTACATTGTTATAAAGATGGTGCTTTCACAAATGACTTCACTTTAGAACAATACGTGGATAAAGGCTTAGAGTATTCGCCTGATTATCGTGCTGCCAAAACTGACTCAGAAAAAGAAACGATAAAAAAACAAATGATCGGTTATCTATCAAATTTAAAACGCTGGAAGGCTTAATTTTTATTGCAAGTTGTTTATTGTAAAAGAGAAAAAGACTAACTAAAAATAGAAACCATTGAAATTCAGATAAATGAATTTCAATGGTTTTTTAATTTTATTTGGTGGAAATATCTATAGCTTTGCTTTTGAGAATAAAAAATATCGATTAAATTTGTAATAAGCGTGTTCATTTTAGGCCTCTTTGTTTATTCTGTGATAGTATAAAACTAGAGCTACTTCTTTAACGATAAACTAACGAAAAGAGGCTATTCAATGAAAAAACTATTTGATGAAACATTTACTCATGAAGATGGTGCATCTCGGACAATTTGGTATGGTTATCTTCAGGATGAACTGAATGAAATTGTGCTTGATGAATTAACTGAAATTGTTAAATCTGACTTAAAAGAAGAAACAGCAGATAACACTATAACGAGCTGGATTTTTTATTTTGAAGCTAAAAATGAGGATGCTATCGGAGATTCTGTTCGTCAATCGATTATGATTCGAGAAAAAGAACAGGCTTACTCTGTTAACGTGAATATGAGTGACTTTGGCTTTGTGACGAAATTCGATGAGCTTAGTAAGGTTAAAGAGCTGCTAGAATTTAAATTAAATTAGAACAAATAAAAAATACCAAGAATTTTTTCTTGGTATTTTTTATATAGTGTAAGTTCAGCTAAAAATTAATTGGAGCTAATTTTATCATGAGTCCGCCAAATACGATTTTAAGAATTTCATCAATGCAGAAAAACAGCGTGAGACTATAAATTGGTAACAATAAGGCGCAAATTGCATTTAGTGAAACGAGAATACCTAGTAAACCAATTAGCTTTCCATATAAAATCAAACACTTTATTAGTTGTTCTGCTTGACTTTATATTCATGTTCATCTATATTTTATATAGATAGATGTCTATGTGTTTTAGGAGGAATACAAATGAATTATGAAAGAACTTCTGTGGTACTTAAAGCGATGGCAGATCCTAAAAGAATGAAGATTATTGATCTTCTTTCAGGAGGCAGTCTGTGTGCATGTGAGGTGTTAAAGCATTTTGATTTTACGCAACCAACGCTTTCACATCATATGAAAGTACTAGAAACTGCTGGGATTGTTTCGGTGAGTAAGAAAGGGCAATGGCACCATTATATGCTAAGAGAAGATTTTGTCAGAGAATTTATGGCATCTATGGGGAACTTACTTTCTGAGGGTGAAGCAACTCGCATTTGCTCAAATAATGATGTAGCAGTAAAGGTAAAAAGTTAGAATGAGATAAATGCATCCTATCGATATGCAGAGAAGTATAGGGAGAATAAATTATTTTTTCTTATTTAGACTAAGAAATCATACAATAAGGAGCTAGTAATTAAATGACATATGCACTTGAAATAAAGGACTTGAAGAAAGTCTATGCAACAGGCGTTGAAGCCTTACGTGGAATTGATTTAGTTGTCGAAGAAGGGGATTTTTATGCACTCTTAGGTCCAAATGGTGCAGGGAAATCAACAACAATTGGAATTATCACCTCACTTGTGAATAAAACATCAGGTAAAGTAAAAGTTTTTGACTATGATATTGATACAGATCTAGTTCGTGCAAAGCAACAAATTGGTCTTGTCCCTCAAGAATTCAACTTTAATCCATTTGAAACAGTTGAACAGATTGTTGTCAATCAGGCTGGTTATTACGGTGTTTCTCATAAAGAAGCCTTGAAGCGTAGTGAAAAATATTTAAAACAATCAGATTTATGGGAAAAACGCAATGTCCGGGCGCGAATGCTTTCTGGCGGAATGAAACGTCGTTTAATGATTGCTCGAGCATTGATGCATGAACCGCGTTTACTCATTCTGGATGAGCCAACAGCAGGTGTAGATATCGAATTAAGACGTGAAATGTGGACGTTTTTAAGAGAGTTAAATGAAAATGGAACAACAATTATCTTGACCACTCATTACTTAGAAGAAGCAGAAATGCTTTGCCGCAACATCGGAATTATTCAATCAGGTGAGGTAATTGAAAATACAAGTATGAAAACCTTGCTTTCAAAATTACAGTTTGAAACATTTATCTTTGATTTAGCACCGTATGCTAACAAACCTGAAATTACAGGATACGCTAGCACTTTTGAAGATGAACTGACACTTGCAGTAGAAGTTGAGCGAAACCAAGGAGTCAACGATTTATTCCAGCAGTTAAGTGAACAAAAAATAAAAGTTCTTTCGATGCGTAATAAGTCCAACCGATTAGAAGAACTATTCCTGAAAATTACAGAAGAGAAAGTTCGAGTGGAGGAAAAAAATGTTTAGTCTTTATTTTACAGCGTTAAAAAGTTTAGCCGTTAAAGAAACCAACCGTTACTTACGAATTTGGGTACAAACGTTAGTCCCACCAGTAATTACAACGTCATTATATTTTGTTATCTTTGGGAAGATGATTGGTGGTCGAATTGGTGAAATGGGTGGCTTCTCTTATATGGAATTCATCGTGCCAGGTTTGATCATGATGTCTACTATCACAAGCTCTTATTCAAATGTATCTTCGTCATTCTTTTCTCAGAAATTCCAGAAAAATATTGAAGAATTATTGGTGGCACCAGTTCCGACTCACGTTATTATTTGGGGATTTGTAATTGGTGGACTTGGAAGAAGTATTTTAGTAGGAACCTTAGTTACAATCATTTCCTTATTCTTTGTCCCATTGCATGTCTATTCATGGTTTATCGTAATTGTCACACTACTAATGACGGCTATTTTGTTCTCATTAGCAGGGTTAATCAATGGTATCTTTGCTCAATCATTTGATGACGTATCCATTGTTCCAACCTTTGTTTTGCAGCCTTTAACTTATCTAGGTGGTGTATTTTATTCAATCTCAATGTTGCCACCAGTTTGGCAAGCCATTTCTAAGGTTAATCCGATTGTCTATATGATTTCAGGATTCCGTTATGGATTTTTAGGAACAGTAGATGTCCCAGTTGCTATTTCAATGATTATTTTGATTCTTTTTATCGTTGTACTTTATTCAATTTGCTGGTATTTGATTAGCAAAGGTAGAGGATTAAGAAGTTAAGCAAAAATAAGCTATAGAAACTTTCTTTAGAGAGTTTCTGTAGCTATTTTTCTTTTTAAATGAAGAATAGGATAGGGTTTATTAAAGCCATCATGAAAACCATATCTAAGATAGAATTCTTTAGCATTTAAATTTTGCTGATTAACCTTAACTTGATTGATTTATCTATGTTCGATCAATCAAGTCAGTATTTGACTACAAAAACCTTTGCCAATGAAATCTGAATCAATAAACAACCGATCTAATTCTTGTTTATTTGATCCACTAAAGCCAATAAATTGCTTACCTTCAAGCCATAGAAGCAAGTCAACATGAGTTGAAAAATTAGGAATCTGCTCTTTATAAAATAATCGGTCCGTTGCTGATAAAAAATGATGAGTGGCGATGACAGAGCGTTACCAGATAGCTAAAATCACTTCATACGCTTCTTTTGTTGCATCTTTGTTGGTTAACATGACGTTCTCACTTTCTCTTTTTTCAAAGGAACCATTGTCTAGATTTTGGACTATCTGTAATCTAGTGGTAGTATCAACATATGGTAAAATGGAATTACGTTTTGATGGAACAAAAAGAAATGTAGGGGTAGAGACAGAACTAGATGAAAATAAAATTTAATTCGGTGGTGGAAAAGACTTTATTAAAGATGATAAAATCTTAGTAGGATTCATCTAGCAGCTTAAAATAAGTTGAGCCAAGTTAAAACAGAAACTTAGTAAAGGTCATAGGGAGAATCTATATAGAAGTTAAAAAACAGTTATAAATTTAAGATATCGAGGTTTGGCAGAGAAAATGTGGTTCAGTCGTTATATTCACAAAAAAATAGAGATATCTCATGGAGGGAATACTGAAACTTTACAAAATAATTTCTCCCTTTCTTTGAAATGGGATACAGGCCTAAATGATGAAAGATGGAAAGAACAGAGAACTTTTTTTCTGCAGAATATATTATGCTTGATCCAATTAGAAATAGGACAATGCTCTATATTGAAACGACGCACATTGATATTTTAACAGTAGATAAGCGCGCCTTATACATTATGGTATGTGAGCTTGCAAAAGAGGTTCAAGGTCCTATCAGTGATGATAATGAAGAAAATTGGTTAACACTTAAAGAATTTAAAGAAAAACATCAAGAAATTTTAAACTTAACATTTGAAGAAGCAGATGAAATTAGCCTAAAAGAAGTGGAGACAATGACTCCACTAGACGAGCCTGAAGAAAATGAAGTGGATTATTCATGAAGTATCAATTAAAAAGAAGTTAGCAAGGAAAAGTTCGATATTTGGCTTCGTCTGCTGGTAGAAAAATAATTTAATTAAATGATAGTGATACCAGTTTATTAAAACCATACTGATTTAAGAATTTTTCAAACGACTTAAAGTATACAAAAGACGAGTTAAGGAGCGAACTTATAACAACCATTTATCCTTCAATGAAGCTTCATTTTCAGCCTTTTTATAGAAAAAAAGTATCATCAATTACACCAATTTCAATTTAAAAATAGCAAAATGATTTAACAGATAAGGTTAGTAATGCCTTATATCCGAGATATCTATGGCTTGTTTTCGATAAGATAAGGCGAGCGTATAATTTAAGTATCAGTTCTAATAACCTTGCTAAAACAGTTGGAAATGTAAAAAAGGTTAGAAAGAGTGTGAATTTTGGACAAAGGAAGAATTTGAAAAAATCTTCTCTATCCTTGATCTTGCCCCCGCAGAATAGTATGAGTATTTATCATTCTGCACTTGGTTATAAAGAAAACAAAAGAGTTTACCAAACAATAGTGCGATAGATTTAAAAATTATAGTTTATTTAAATAAATTCTTTCTCAACATAGTTAATGATATCTTGAACGAGTCCTTGTTTTATGATTTATAAAATTTATAGTTTGCGCTTTTACATTGATATTAGTAGTGATAAGTTTCTATTTGGGAATAGCCATCTTTAAATCATTTAGAGTATTTTCAACACGTTGTTGTTCTGTCGTTCCTTTATCTATTTCCTCATTTTTCAAGACTTGATAAAAAGTACCATATTGGGTTTTACCTTCTTTCAGTTCGAAACGATCTTTTTTATTGGCTTGATTGTAAGAGTTCAGTTTTTGCTACCAATCTAACGAATTCAAGTTCAAGGTGTGATACCCGTTCGCTCCACTTTCAAAATTATTACTATTTCCTAAGTACGCTAACCCTTGTAAGATTGCCACGATGGTTTCATGAATGGTATCAAAATTTCCTTTACTAGATAAAATTATAAAAGACTTAATTTTATCAGTCTTTTTTTTAAAATATAGTGAATTTTTTGCGCTTTATATGTATAGTTGTTGTACAACATATAAGGGGAGGCGGCGCAATGGGGGATTTAAAAGTTTTAGAATGGAATGTCAATCAGTATTCATCAAGTAAAGATGTTCCAGAGTACGTTATTAATGAAATTGTTAGAAAAAATCCTGATATTATTGTTTTAGTTGAATTTAAAGGTATAAACAATGCTAAATTGATGGAAGAAAATCTTTTAGATTATTATGTTACTTACTATTAGTAGTGGAGGAGAGTAGTTAGTGAGTACTAGAGAACAAGCAATTTTATATTGGCTTTTAATTTTATTATTTCTTATTATTGTATTTGGAAGGAAAAACAATCTGCTGGATTCTTTAAAAGATGTTGTTAAATATACGGTAGAATTTTTATTAAATCCTATTGCTGTAGTAATGATTGCATTTAATTTAATTTACATTGTTACAATTTATTATTTTGTATATAAAGATAACTTGCAAGTTTCTTTATGGTATATAAAAGACTACTTAATTGTTTTATTTTTTTCAGTATTTCCAATTGTTGAGTATTTGAAGATATTGAAATTTAGTGAACTAATTCATGAGAAAAAAACTGAATTGTTCAGTTTAGCTACAATTCCTCTTTTCATAAATTCAACGTATACTTTATCTGTTGTTTGGGAAATGGTGTTAGTGTTTATTGTAACGATTCTTTCTGTTTTTATAGCAATTGCAAATCAAAAAGAAGATACGAAAATTGTTTCTAAGTTTTTTAATTTTTTCTTGGTAAGTATAGGTTTGTTTATGATATATACGTCACTAGTTCAATTTTTTGAAAATATGAATGATGTTTTTTCGTTAGATTTTTGGCTTTCCTTTGGAATAGAACCTTTGGTTTGGATGTTAAATATTCCTGTAATTTATTTAGCAAGAGAAATGATTTACATCGAAAAAAAAGTTATCTTCAGCGACCATAAAAATAGAGTATGTGCTTATTTTAAATATTGGTTTCAAACGCTAATGAAAAAAATAAAACTTAGAAAATATAAGAATATTTGTCCTAGTCCATCTAGTTGTATAGAAGAAGCAAGGGAACTATCCGCTATCGGAGGGAACCGTATTTATATTAAGTTAAATATAGAAGATATATCAAATAAGATTTTAATAGCTATTGTTAGTGATGCTATATTAGGACGAAATAAATATACTGGTATAATTAACCAAAGAGAGAAGTATCCTAACGTAGTAGAAATAAGAAATGAGAATAACGAATTGTATGCATTTTGGCAAGATTCATTTATAACTCCCGCATACCGAGATAATAGAATAGATGAAATGAAAATTATTGAGTTGATAGAAGGAATCAAGTTAGTTCAGAAATAAAAGTTTATTGGTTGTAAAATGGTTGCAAAACATAGGGAAAAGAGCCTAGAACCCTTATAAATAAAGGTTTCTAGGCTCTTTTCTGTCATTCCCACTCAACTGTAGAATGGAAATGAAAAACTCTATATATCAATGTTTAAAGTACATTCCCTACCGTTTTGGCGGGGAATTGGCGGAACTTATTTTTTATTGCTTGATTACCTGAAAAATTAATTGCTGTTTGTGAAGCTGTCTTTATTTCGATATTACCAGTCATTTCTTGTGCAATAACCTCGTCAATACCAGACCACATATGTGAATAATGTTTTAATGTAATTTCTGGACTAGAATGTCCCATACGTTTTGATAAAATTAGTACAGATACATTAAACTCATTAATTAGATATGATGCATGAGAGTGACGTAATCCTTTAGCTTGAATAGATTGTACATTAGCCAATTTAGCGTAACGTTTGATAATATTTGCAATAGTAGATTTAATCATTGGACAACCATCATAACTAAAAATGAAATCATGTATTCCCATGTTCTCTTGTCTTTTTTTCCAAATCGCTAATACTTCTAATGTGTCATCATCTAATGTAATCATTCTTTTCCCATCAAGTGTTTTTGTATAATTTTTTCGTTCCCATACTTCTTTTCGTTCTATAATCAACATATGGTGAACTTGTAGACGTTTGTTTTTAAAATCAATATTTTCCCACCATAGTGCAGTACCTTCGTTAACACGAACACCCGTCATAAAGTAAACCCACAACATAACGAAACATAAATGTTCATAAAAGTCATCCAAACAAATTGTTGCAATAACTTTTTCAAAATCCGTCTTTGTCCAAAAAGAAACATTGGATTTTCCTTTTGCTATTGCTTTGACTTTCTTTGATATGTTCAGTTCTAAATATTGCATATCAACAGCCATCTCTAAGCTTTTACGAAACATTCCAAAAACTAGTGATGCATAAGATTGTGAATAGCCTGCTCCATCTTCTGAAAGTAACCAAGTTCGATAGTTCTGTACATCCTCAATTGTAATAGAACGAAGAGGTAACAGGGAAAAACGATCTCGAATATTTTCGAGTGTTTTTTCTCGAACACTGAAAGTGCTTTTTTCTACATCTGTTTTATAAGCAGGTATATATACCTTGTCCATAAATTGTCCATAAGTCATATTATAGTTAGCATAACCATTTGTAGAGAGGCAATCATTTTTTATTCTAATTAATTCTTTGTAGGTTTGTATAGCGGTTGTGAATTTCTTGCCTTGTTGATTTTTACGCCCTTTTTTTCTAAGACGTTTCCCTGTGATACGATCAATTCCTAGTTCTGCTTCATAATAAAATTGTCCATTATTATCTACATACACTCCAGCATATTTTGTTTTAGCCATTAGAAACTTCCTCCATTACTAGTTCACAACCTAGAATAGATTCAACAGTTTCTTTGGGTACACGACCTAATCGTTTATTATTATAAAAAGGATACCCTTGTTGTACCATAATTTGCTTAGCTTGTCTAATGATTTTTATAGAAGTATATTTAGGATAGCCAAGTCCCATTAAATCATTTTTTGTCAACGTATCTTGAATAAAGAATCTCCTCCATTATTACGAGTCACCTTTTAACTAGGTTAGCTTCTATCAAACTGCTTAGTCAAAGCACATAGGGATTTCACCTCTCACCAGTTTACAGTGAGCTTTACAGAAGTATCATTATATCTTTAATTTGTCTTCGCTGAAAAAATTGACTAAATAATTTCTCACAGAAAATGTTTTTTCGCTCCTTCAAAAAGAAATTATGGCGACATTTTTTGATATGCTCAAAATTAAAGATTTTGTGTTTGATAGTGTAGTATTCAATTTTCAAAGAACGCTGTGCAGAGTTTTTAAGACTCTTATTAAGTAAACATCCAAAATTTCATTTTTATGAAACCAATAATGACAAAAAAATAGAATCTATAAGATTTTTATCTCATAGATTCTAAATAGCACTATTCTAAAAGCGATTAATATCAAATTTTCTAACAGCTTGTATGAATCTCTCTGATAAGCATTGATAACAATCTTCATCGATAATTCCACGATTTCGTGATAGTTTTTTTAAAAGCTTATCGAATTGAAGTACCAACTTCGACATTGCTTCCTCATCCCCATTTTTAGCTTGTTCAATTAGCCTATATAAATCATTCATTCCTTACCCCCGAGTGAATACAGTCTAAGTATCTTTGTTCTCATAACTATGTTTTACTTTGTCGAATATTTTTCTTTTCTGTTTTGAAACAGCTTGACTAGATATTCTTAATTTTTCACCAATTTTTTTATCAGATATTACTGCGACAAATTTATGATAAAGGATATATTTTTCCTTCAAATTTAATTTTGATATGGCGTTTGAAAGCGATTCGTTATCAATATATTCTTCCATATTTGTATACTCTGAAATGCTATCGAGTAGATGAACTTTTTCATACTCAATATTTTCTAGCAACTGTTCATCATACACATATTGTAGGTTTCTATGCGCATTTCGCAGATACTTCATTTTTTCATTAATTAATGTTTTATTGATGTAAGCGATAAATGAATAAGCAATTTCCGTTTCTCTAGTCATTAAGTACAACTTTACTTTTATATTGCCAATAACCTCGATAAACTTTTTCAACCTGCATAGAATGTTTATTTAGCTTTGGAAGAATATTATTAGTGAGATTTGTGTAACTCGTGACAATCTGATACTCATTCTCTAAAATTCCAAAAATCTTTTTAGAATGAAGGGGTATACCTTCTTTTTTTAAGATTTCAATGATATACATAGAAATACGTTCATAAATTTGATGATTTGCTTGTTCCTTTTGTTTAGGGTAAGAAATAATTTTACTTTTGCATTGCGATAAAATTACTTCGTTATTTACAACTACTTCTTCTCCCTTTATTTTTTCTAATCTTATTTTCAAATCAAAATATTGTTCATTTAAGATTCTTCTTTCTCTTACAATTTCTTTCATAAGGTCATAAATTATTCTTTTTTCTTCTGTATAGTTCATTTTTATCATCCCCTTTAACTATAAATATCCATAAATGAATTGTATATGAAACCATATTCCAAAAAAATATGTTTTCTATGTTTTTAATTAACAATTGTTTATGTTAATTAAAAATGATAAAATTAATTTAATGTTATATAAATTAATAAACAAATTTTTGTGTTTTAAGTATAGAATTCACCTTCAATCGTTACTTTAACATTAATGTTAATTCATACTAATTTAAACTTGAAAAAGGAGAGATAAAGATGACAGAGATTAGTTCTAATAAAGCTACTGTTTTAAACCATACAAATAGTTTAGTTGAAAAAAAAGATATACTTAGGGAAACAACCAGTATCGTTTCATTTTCTTCTCAAACTAATTTAACAGCACAAAAAGATATGATAGATGCCTTTGGTGATGCCTTACAGTATATAGATAACTACTGTTCGTACTTAGAAAAAGATATTGAAAATATACTAAAAACAGCAAATTTATTTGAAGAAACAGATGAATTTATTGAGCATAGGTTTGAGGAGTTGCAGTAATGGATACATTAAAACATTTAAGTAACAAAATTCAAGATTTAGAAGATAAGCAAAGTAAATTAAGAAGAAAAAAAGAGCATTTAGACGAAGTTGAATATGAAGGACGCATGATTGATCAAAAATGTGACTCTTTTTTTGACGAATTAGCACATTTTTGGCAAGGTGACACATCGAAAAACTTTTTACAACATTCAAGTGATAGGACTTTTGATAGGGTTAGAAAATTACAAGCAGATACTCTCCAACAGATAGAAGAGAATGTATTTGAAGAGAAAAAGATTAGAGAAGACATTAATAGGGCAGAAAAGCTCTATCACCAAGAAAAAAATAAAGAAGGTGACTCAAGTTGGGATTAAAAATTGATATGTCAGAAATGCTTCTCCAAATACAAATAATGAACGATATTTTGAAAAGCAAACGTGGACGAATGCAGGTGATGTTGTATCCTATTGAAACCTTTGTGAATGATACAGAACTCCAAGGGCGTTCTTATCGAACAGCAAAAGAATACTTTCAAATGATACATATCCCCTTGTTAAGAGGATTGATAAGAGCTATGGAAGAGATTACAGAATCTAATCAACAATTTATTAGCCGATTTTATGGGCAGGTAGATGGCTCTCCATTTACTAAAATAGATACGGATAAATTAGAAGAATTAACTACTCGAGCATTGGAAATTAATAAAATATTTATGGATGCATTTACGAGTGTACTTCCTGCTCAAAACGGTACACCAGAACTTGCTAGTGAGCTGATTGATATCAATCATATGACTAATTGTATTCAACGCTTGTATGGTTTTGAGTCAGGTAACATGAATTTATATCAAACAGCAAGAATATTATTGGAAAATGTAAAAAAAGGATTAGACCACATGAATAAGGGACATTGGGATGTCGAAATGAATGCTTTTATTTCTCCAAAAGCGAGTAATAGAGAATGGGCAAATGCTTTAAATAAAGATTGGGAAGTTGAAAAAGAAACATCTAAAGTGGAGTTGTATGTAAATCAATTTGGAATGACCAAAGAACAAGCTCAGCAATTAATTGAATTTGAAAAGAGATTTGAGAAATATTTTGACAAGGTGGGATGGTCACAAGAACGTAAAAATTTAGAATTTGTTAAGATACTTGCTTCTGCCCAATACGGATCACGTGGTGGGATTAATCAAACATTATGGGAAATTTCAGCTGGAGTATATAACACTGATGAATTAATGGAACAACTTCAATTAATTGGGTACACAAAAGAAGATGCTGCATATTTTATTTCAGACATAATACAGAAAATTTATGATAGTAACCAGCTAAATAATGATTACGTCCATTTAGTAGGTAGTTTAGCAGTCATATTAAATAAATCAACGTTACAACAACTTGGTTCAACAGGTAGCGCCCCAGATTCAATGTTACAAGGATATTATAAAGAATTGGCCACTCAATCAGGCGATATTGCGTCTGGCAGTCTTTCAAGAGAGGATATACGTGCAGATATTGATGCTTTAGTTATCTCAGAATACTTACGAGTTAATCCATCCCAAAATATAATCGACGTCACTCATGAATATTATTTGAATATTGAAAGCAATAAAATAAATCGTGCTGAAGAATTGCTAAAAATTTATGGGAATGGTGATATTGAATTAGGTTATCAAATAATGTGGCAGTCAGCAATATATGGTAGTCTCACTCCTGGTGGTTATCTCCTAGCATGGAAGGATAAGAATAAGGATATAAGCGATGATGTTCATCAATTTTTAGAACACTTTAATAATGAATTGAATGGAATTAAACAATAAAGGAGAACTAGTTATGAAAAAAAAGATATTCTTAGTCCTATTAAGTACAATCATATTAACTTCAAGTTATTGGTATATTCAAGCTAAAAACAAAGAACAATTTTTTTTTGAAAGTCATAAAAATAATGAAAATATCATCACGCAATCAGTGTATTTTTTTATGAATTATGGAGATACAAGTACAGATATACTAGATGAAATGAACATAACATATAAAAAAAATGTTTGGGATGGAGATATTGAGGTTCTTCATTTAACCAATGAAGAATATAACTATACTTTCTATATCAGTTCATTGAGAAACAAGCCTAGATTATCCTTGGAAATTCAAGTCGCAAGTTCTCAAAAATCAGTTACTGTATGGATTGAAAATAATGGTCAAATAGAACATGTTTATTCAGATAAAAATCCCACAGATGAAGAAATTGAAAAATATCAAGAAATACTCATGCAAGAATATACAAAGCTGCTAGACTCAGTATATGATAGACGCTAATTAGATAATCATTGGATAACTTGCTTACAAATGAGTAATGAATAGTTTTGATTTCTTATTGACTATTCACCCCTTTTTTATTAAACTTAGAGAGTAGGATAGAATTTAAAAAACTTCATATATTTATTGGCACTTTATATTTGGCTGCAACCAAATTATAAGGCTTGTAGAATACCAAGATTGCTCATACAAGTTGCCAACAATACCAACTAATTTCTTTGGTTTTATTTGATTGTGCCTGATTTTGTGGAGCATGTTATATATAAATTAAGGGTGTTTGGGTATTTGTTGACGATATTGGGTAAGCTTCCAATATCGTTTTTTTGTTTTCTGTCCTATAAACTTAATTAGAAATGAATACAAAATAAAAAAGGCACTTCACAATTTGGCTGCAACCAAAATTGTGAAGCCCTGAATAGACAGCCAAGACTGACTAGACAAGTTGCCCATAGGTAATACCGAAGCACTACCTTATAATATTGTACATAATTTCTGTAGAAATTTCTAGTCTTACAGAGAAATTTCTCATAAATAAGACAATAAAGGTCTTATTTCGTTGAATCTATTGAAGCACTAATAGTGAAGTTTTGACTATTACTGCTTTTTTATTTGTATTCTTTCTAATAATTAGATAAGGAGGTAAACTTAGATGAGCATTTCAGAATTAGAAATGGATGCAATGTTTAGATTTGAATTTCAATCAAAACTTGGAAATCTTTTAAAGAATGATAAGGACTTTATGTATTTAAAAGGTATTTGTCAATTAGCTAACGTGGAACTAGAAAAAAATTCTGATGAAGTAACAGCTGATGATGTCGATTTTGTTAACACAAGTCTTTTGGAAAGAGCATTTTATTTGGCTTTTAAAGAAGGTTTCGAAGCGTCAGAAAAATACTTCCCTAAGAATTCCAGTGTTTAATAAACTATCAGCTAAGAGGTGTTGATATGACATTCTTAGAAGTAGATTTAACTTTATTTTCAAAAAAGGTCCAATGGTTTTATATCCTCGAAAACAACTCCTATTGTATTTGATTTTAACTATTAAATAAATAGACTACAAATAGAGATAGCTGTATGTATCTTTATTTGTAGTCTGTATATTATTCTACAATCATCCAGTTTTCAAATTTTTGCAATTCTAAATCGAATTGTGAGATTTGATAGGCTTTTGTTTGTTGATTAAGATATTTTACTGATAGTTGAACGGATATATTTTCGTTCTTTTCTTTTGTATAAACAGGGTTGAGTATTTCTATAAAAAGATACTCTTTCTCAATTGGTTTTAACACACTATTACTTACATAATAGGAAAGTTCCTCTTTGCTAGCTACAGTATAAATCTTAAAAAAAGTTTCTAAAAATGAGTCAATTTCTTTTATGGTAGTTGCTTCAATTGTATTATCAGTAGTTTGATTAGCTAATTGATAGGAAGATTTAGTAGGGTGGCTACTAACAGTTGGATTCTTTGTAATGACCATATTCTGTTCATTATCTACATATACAGTAAGTGTGTAGACAGATTCTATAGTTTGTTTGTTATTTTGTTCAGTAATTACCTGAGAAACTGAGAATAGAACATCAAAGTTATGATTGTCTAATTGTTTAATCTCCCAGAACTGAATAGATCCAACGATAGAACTTGTTGGAATATCCGTTCTTATTGTATCAGCATTTAATAATTGTAATTCATCTGTTAAATAGCCTTCTAAACTTTCAGTTCTATTTTTTAAAGCATCTGGTTGATGCTCCCATGAATAAAACAGTTGAATAAAATTTTTAGAAAAGCTTTGTATTTTACTTGTATCAACAATTCTTTGCTCAATCACTTCTTTTTCATGAACTGTATGCATATCTATAGCTGTAAAATTCTTATAGATTGCAAATAATAAGCTACTAGCAAGTAACACCCACAGTAATGTAGTAGTCTTTTTATGTGTTCCTACTTTAATAGTTGGAACTTTTTTTTGTTTTATAACTTTTTCTTTTCGTTCAATTTTAATTTTCATAGATAAATTCCCTTCTTAATCTTAGTCGTTCATAATACGTCCTGCACCAATTAAATGCTCTTGCCAATAGCTATTTGTAAGGTCAGCATAGCCGATGGGGTCGCCTGCATGATACATTTTATTGTTTCCTACATAAATTCCTACATGAGTCACATAATCTATCGTGTTGTATGTGGAATGGAAGAAAACTAAATCACCTGCTTTAGCTTGTTCCAAAGAAATGTGTTGTGTAGCTTCATACTGTGCTTGCGCAATCCGTGGAAGATTTATTCCTGCTTTTCCATATGTCCACTGTGTTAATCCGCTACAATCGAATGATGTTTCCGGACTTGCGCCACCAAAAACATATCGCCAACCTTGATACTTCAATGCTTCATTCATAATAATCTGCATGGTTTCATCATCAAATTGAGTAACTGTTAAATATTGAGAAACCAACTTCACATAAAATTGGTTTCCATAGTTATATCTCCAACCACCATTTATTGGAATTGCAATTGGATTCGGATAGTCTACTTTTTGTCCCTTGGCTATCTCCTTGGAAAAGCTTTCTGCTAGCTCATAAGAGTATTGCTTTCCATGGGTAGCGATATAGTTTAAAAAGCCACCACCGAAGTTATAAGACTGAATAACTGAATCAATATCACAATCATTGGCAAGAGAGGTGGTTAAAAGTTCTGAAAAATATTTACAACCTTGCTCAATAGATTGCTCTGTAGAAATACTGTTTGGTGCCAATCCTAACGACTCACTACTTTGCATGACATCTTGTCCTTGTCCTTTAGATTCAACTTGCATGATGGCTAATATATAGTTGACATAGTCTTCAATTCCATATTTTTTACAGTATTTTTCTACTGTAGCTTGATGTGCAATAACTTCTTCGGAAAGATTCATTTCACTTAAGTTTGTATCTGGATTAGAAGAACTTTTTTCGTCATTATCATCTGCAAAGAGAATCGTTGAAAAAATCAACAAATTAAATAGAATAAGAAAGATACTACTAACAGCAATAATGATTTTTATTTTTAGCAACTTCATTTTCTTTGACCTCTAGTATTTTTCCTAACTGTATTCCGTCGATTGAACTTCTTATTATTAGGTGATTTAGTTATTTGCTTACGTGATTGCTGTTTATTTCTATTTTTTTCAGGAGTGACTCGTTTTTGTCCAACTGAATTTCGATTCTGTTTTTTATTGATACGCTCAGTACTCTTATTCTTAGCATGAGTACGATATTTAGGAGTTGAATTTGTAATTTTCTTATGACTAATTTTTTTAGAATCTTGTTTTTTAGGATAAATTGACCGTTTATTTTGACTGTTAGATGAGTTTGTTGTATTCAACCTTTTTTGTGTTTCTCTTGATTTTTTTGGTTTTTGTCCTATTTTCTTAGATATAATCGGTGCTTTTGGTTTGGCTGACTGTGTTTTATTCTTCTGTTTTGGATTCTTGGATGTCGGAGTGGCACCCTTCTTTTTAGGTTTCTTGGCTCCATTAGTCTTTTTAGATGACCGACGACCTAGTTTCCTTTGTATTTTTCTCGTTTGGCGTTGCATCAACATACGTGGTTTACGCATCATTCGTTTTCCAATTGTTTGAGAATCGCTACTTTGCAAGGCAAACATACTCATTAAATCACCTAATTTAAAATAGATGCCTACAAATGTTACTATCTGTAAAAAAGCAGTCATGAAAAAAGGCGAACTGGAAGACAACGAATAAAGCATCGTTGAAATGCTGAATGCAATTGTAATAATCAACGTGATTCCTGCACGGGTCATAATAACATTGAAAAGCTTTATGACAGCTCGTTTACTGGTACTATTGAATGTTGGAATCATGCTAAGCAAAAAGCTAACAGGCAAGAACATGGCATAGATAATAAAGAGAACTTGAGAAAATATCATAATACCTGTTAGTAAGAAAATAAAGACTGATATCCCAATGTTGAATAGAAATAAAAAGAAAACAATCCCTAAACGATTAATGGTTTTAGTAATCGTTAAGTTACTATTTTCCTTATTTTCAATTTCATCTTTTATGATGTTTTCCCTATCTGTACCGTTGTTAGTGTAGGGGCTAGTTGCAACCAGTCCTTCAACTCGTTCTGCTCCAATATTTTCTACATTAGAATCACCAAATTGAAGCAAAAGCCATGGTTGCTTAATTTGAATAGAAAATAAACTATCTCTTATTAAATCTACACTATCTCTTCCCTTTGATTCTGAATCAGGTAAAATAATTTTTGTACCAACATCTAAGCTTGCTTGACTAATATCAGAAGAAAATTCATTAATCTTTATAATATAGTCTGGAGCATAGGCAATAAAAGAAGCAGAAAGAATAAAAACTACGAAAAAATTTGTTATTGCTTGAATCGCTTTAGTTGTCTCTCTTTTTAGTAAGCCTACATAAGTTACATAAATTCCTAGAACGAGTATCAAAATGAGTAAAAATCCAACATAAAATCCCGAGGTAGAAAATCCTGTTGAGTTTACACCTGCAATCGTTTGTATATTTTTGCCAACCGCATCCGCTGTTTGAGAAATAAAATCTAGCTTGTAAGCTTCTTGAATTAAATAGCCTGTAGCATTAGAAAGATAAAGCGAGATAATCCAAATGAAGTTAGTAATGGCGTATAAACCATACATAACAGATTTGCCAATGCCATCCCCCCAGTTCCAAGGCAACCATCCCCAAGAATTGTCTACATAGAAATCTAATTGATAATTTTCAAGTGCATATTTTGAATAGTCATTATTAGCATTTATTGTATCGTCAACTAGTCCCATAGCATGAGTAACACTACCTAATAGGATTAAGCTAATCAATACAAAAACAACGATAAATAGAATAGTGAACGCTATTTTTTTAATTGTCCATTTTGGAGGTGAATTCATTTAATCCTCCTCTTTTCTTAGTGGTGGTCTAGTATCAAACGCATGCAAGAGTTCTTCAAAAATAGGATGAAATTGTACAACGCCAACTCTTCCATAAATATCCGACATTAAGCATTGTCCATTTTCTAAATTTCGTAATCGCTTTTGATTTTCTTCGTCTTCTTTATCAATACCAAAAAAATTAAGAGTTTTCTTAATTTCGTTAATATCGGTAGAACGAAATGCAAATTTCAAACCTAGATTATTTTTTAGCTTTTCATCTAGTAAATCATCAGTGTTTTGGGTAACAAAATAGACTCCCGCATTCATTGCTCGCCCTGCACGAACTAATTTCATTGAAAGAGTCTTACCTTGAGCAACTTGTAGAAAGCTCCATGCTTCATCTAAATCTACAATTTTAAAGATAGAACGGTCTGAATGAATAAAATCAAGTGCAAAAGTACTAATCACAATCAACATAGAAACACTGAGCAATTCCATTGTTGTGTACTCTTCAAAGCTAGTTTCTGCATCAGGTAGTACCAAATCTGCTACTTGAATAATATTCAATTGTTTTTCTAGGTTAATAGACTGTTTAACGGAGCCATCACTAAATAAAAGATGTGCAAAATCATAATCAGTAAATGATTCGATATGGTCTGCAATGTGGTGACTAATCGTTGTATTTTCTTTTCGCAATTCATCAATAACCAAGAATAATCCACGAGTTGCTCGTTGTGTTACTTGCCTAATCGCTTTACGTAAAACTGGGAATTTATCCCCATCTCGTGAGGAAATACCTGTCAAAAAAGTTAAAATGTCAATAGCCAAACTTTCTGAATCTTTAGGGTCTTTTAGTATGACATAAGGGTCAAGTAACCCTTTGTTTTTAACGTCACTAGTTAAGTTCACAATGTTAATTTCGTGAGCAATATCAGGCAAAGTTTCTTTCCAATTTCCACGTTCTGCCTTTGGGTCAACAATAACTGCTTGCCCACCAAAAAGTACCGCATAATAAACAAGCATATTATTAGAAAAAGATTTACCGCCCCCCAAGGAACCAATAAAGGCAGATGCTAAAGCATTCGTTACAGAGCCTTTCACACCTTGACTGGCTAAACTAGGTTTTAGATAAACATTTTGACCAGTGTCAACATTATAGCCAATATAGATACCTTCTTTTTCCCCAATTGCTTGAGTTGCACCAAATCCAAGACTAGCTAGAAAATCAGAAGTTACATACTGAATGTAGTCATTAATATAACGTTTAGACGCAGGGATAAATTCACCATGCAACCCAAGCATATCCCCAAATGGACGAACAAGCTTAATAGATAAATCATCGTAAAAATCTTTGACTTCATTACAACGTTGACTCAATTCTTCAAAACTAGAGGCAGATATACGAATGACATAACTTAATTTATACATGGCTTCTTTGTTACTGTCCAAATTACTTTCTAATTCATTGACAGAATCTAAAGCGTCTACTACATTAGAGCTTGTTTCATTGTCACTATTCCACGCGTGATTGTCTAAATCTTTAAGTTCTTTTTTCTTATTACGAATTGTGGATAAAGCTTTTTTATTGGCAACTATTTCCACGTTCATTGAAGTAGATATAGGAAAATCAAATTGTTGTTGTTGGTAATAAAAAATCTCACTAGATGGAAAATCTAGTTCGCCCACAATAGAGTTAATCGTGAAGTAGGCGACATATGTCACCTGATCTTCATGCTTGATTTTGAGATATCTTTGTTTCTCTTCAATTAAGCATCGTGTTGGTTTTAAAATATCGTACCGCTTTACCAATGTTTCCTTCGTTAGTTTTTTTGTTTCTAAATGATATTCATAGTCTTCATATGCGGTGCCTGTTTGACCATAAATATGTTCAATGATATAGCCAAAATCATTCTTATTTAATTTACGGATTTTAAAGCGTCTGGAAATTTTATTTTCTAAAAGTTTTTCCATTTTTGAAAACCGTTCAATTTCTGTATTGCTCATAGAAACAAAATCACCCATTAATTTATGATTAACTCCATTAAGAAAATCTTGTAAAGCATTCATAATCTCTTGACTAATATGTTTAACAGTAACTTCCTGTTCATTTAATAAAAGTTTAAAGCCAATAAAAAAGCGATAGTCTATTTGATTGTCACCAATCATATCAACTAACGCTTCTGTTTGTTCATCTATTTTTTTATAGGCAATGTTTTTTAAATCACCAGTTACTTCTTTCTTAGAACGTTCATGGATAGCTTTAATACTTGTTTCAGTACTAATTTGTAAAGCGTGAATTTTTCCGTTAAGATTTTGAGCAACTAATTGACGAAAATTATCATGAACTTGAAGTTTTTCATCATCACTTAAAAAATTATAATTGTATGGAATCAATTCATAATAAGCAAAACATTCATTGTCTTGATTAAACACTAAATTATTTTCAATATATTTAATCGGGTAGGACATAGATTTCACTCCTAACAATTGTGATAGATTCATGGAGATTTTGAGTTCTTAATTTCACAGTTTTGTAAGCATAGGTTGTTTTCGGTCTAAAAAAATAAGTGAGAACTGATTTTAAAAAACCTAATGGCTTTTTCCCATCAAATGTTTTTTGTGACATAAACCATGTAAAAGCGATTGGGATTCCAAAATATTTTAAAAATGCACCATTAATAAAAGACAATGGAGGGATATTGCCAAAGGTGATAATCACTAAAATAGATACAACAAACCATGTCATTTGTGTAAATGTGATAGGGAAGGGGAGTTGAACATCATTGATAGCATAAATGACTTTTTCAACTGACCAAATACTTGTGTAACTTCTAATTTTTTTCATTTCAACCTCACATTCTAAAAAAAGAAGCTGATATTATTCAGCTTCTCCTCCATATTGTTTGTTAAATTCTTTTTCACTCATGTATTCAAAAACCTTTTCTTTATACAGCAAACTGTAAGGTCTACAAATGTTCATTTGTTTACCCTCGCTAAAGTAATGTGCAACAATTATTTCTTTCCGAATATTTGTAATACAGCATAGCTCATTGTCTATCTTAACAATCAAACATTCTTTATTCGTGATATGCTTCTTTAAACCTACAATAAATACACTTATAACAGATATGAAAGAAATTACCAACATTACACCAAATATAATTTGTGAAACAATGTCTTTAGATTGTAGAAGTTGATAGCCTAGCGTACATACAGCAAATATACCAATAAAAAGAATACCTAAAAAATTTTTGAAATAGATATCATCTCCGAAAAAAAGAGATTTTCTGATGCTTATAGTCAATGTTATTGAAACACATGAAAGCATAAAGAATAGTGTTGCTCCAGAAAATATCATTTGAAAAAGTTGTGTACTCATTTTTTATCCTCCATAAATTACAGTTTTTTTAATAATACATGTAATTATAAAGGATGTAAATACAATAGTTGCTTAATTAATCAACAATATTCAAAAATACCATTAGACGTTTCTAAAAAATTACCACTAATAGAAAGGTCACGTCCAAAAGCATCATAATCAATATAGTTTTGGAGTTGACTAGGGATTTCTCCTAAGCTACCAACTTCTTCAACATAATACCTAGCTACATCTGCCATGGAGTCACAATCTGAATAACAGATAATATCATCCGCATGCTCAATTAAATCTTCCAGACTACTAAACCAATAATTTTGAATTTCATTTAAATTATTATAAATTGATGTTCCTTCTATTTCTTGAATTAACGCACACAGATGGTTAATTTCATCTATAGAAGTAAATTCTTTAATATCAAAAGGTAATTCATAATCATGAATTGCATACTCCTCATAGATATCATTTATGCCAATACGCTCTTTCACATCATCAAAATCAATAGGTGGAGTAAACCATGCACCCACTAACTCACCCTCATTATATTTACCAAGATTAGCAATGTAAACCTTCATATCCATATTTTCACCTCTTAAGCGCCAATAATCTTATTAAAAATACTTAACAATACATCTTTTACGCCACTTGCATTAAAAACAAGTCCAACTGCGATTAAAGCAACAATTAAAAAGCCGATAAGCTTTGAAAATTCACGCTTAAAGCCTAAAAAAATTCCAATAATAACAATTGCCATCAAAACCAATGATTGGGCATTAGATAGAAACCAGTTATATAAGTTTTGTCCAAAGTTCATAGAATTATTCCCTTTCTTTTAACATCCAATATGCATTTCTATTTTTCATATAAAGTGATACTCTTTTTATTAATTGCGAAGCATCTAACATTTCTCCATAAACAGTTACTTTGTTAGGAAAACGAGGATAAAATGTTTGTTTATAAAAGTCGTACTTGTAAAATCCATCACTAGCTTGAAGGTTTATCTCTACAATCAACATAGTATATTTTCCCGTATCTTGTATATAAAGTTGACCTTCAATACCACAGAAAAAGCCTAATTTATCTAAAATCTGTGTGAACTTACTCATAGAATAATATCCTTTATGGGTACCGATAATTGTTCTATTAACTTTTCATGTCGTTCTGTGAGTTCAGCTCCATGAATCATGTTATCAACAATCTTAGTTTGATTTAATGAATCTAACAATTGGGCAACTTTTAAAGTAGGTGCTACCTGCCTGCGTAACCAATTTAAAGTTTTCTCAAAAGTATAAGGCTCTGGTTGGGTAGTTAGACGCAATGCACCACGATTAGAACCAATAAACCATAACCATTTTTCATTTGTTTTCCAATCTGAACGACGCTTGGTTTTATCTTTATCTACAAAACGCAAGTAACGATTAATAATATCGAAGGTAGTTTGTTCAACATTATTATGAGTAAGCAGGTCATCAATAGCATGACTAGCTCGCTCATTTTTCAATCGAATTTCAAATCGATTTTTAACTACAGCTTCTTCTATAGGAATGTTGTTCTTAACATATTGCTCATAGTCTTTTTCATAAATGCAAAAATAAATTTCACTTTTAAGCGAACCTAAGTAAAGAGTATTCCCTCTATTAGGTTTTTCATTACTATGAACAAGCTCTCCTGAACGATAATTTTTGAAACTACGAAAGACAGATATACACTCTTCTTGTTTGCATTTACGAGCTAGTTCAGGAATATCTAAGATACCAACTTTATCATTAATAGCTAAGTCTACACGTTTAAATACAGCCTTTTCTTCTCGGCAGATACGAAAGAAGTCATACCAACTACGATGTTGCGCAAGTAGAAAATTTTCAAATTGACGACAACCTTTACCTTTTAGTTCTAATAAAATTCCCTTCATATCATCATAAGAAGTCATAACAACGATATCTCCAAAACGATAATGTTCTTGATATCCATAAAAAGCAAAGTCTTCATGAAGCATATAGTCTATGTCTACCCGTAAAATAGATTCAATGACACGCTGAACATCACTCGTAGGAAACCGAATACGAACATAATCAAATAGCATTTCTAAAGGATTATCAGGATTAAATAAGGTTAAAGCACTTAGCAATCTTTCTTTAACTTGTTGCGTAGGACTTACTTTTCCATTTTCAATATCACTTAAATAAGGTCTAGTGATATTAGCAGAGAGAGCAAGCTTATTTTGAGAAAGACCATAAGCCATTCTTTTTGTTTTAAGCTCTTTCATCCAAGAACTTTCATCATTCAAATATATCCCTCCAATAAAAAAAGCAGATGTAAACTTTTAGTAGCTAGTTTACATCTGCTTAAATTTATTTAAATACTGACAACGCCTGTGTTTGTAATGTGATAATAACTGTTTCCAGTCGCATTTGTGCCCCCCTGTTAGATAATGGGGGGCTGTGATTAAGTGGCGTGGCTAACGCCACACCACAAGCTAGTCTGAACCTGTGGCTTTCACTTCGTACGCCTCAGGATCAGCCTGCTGTATGATTTTTATGCGTTCTAAAAAATCATATTTTTTAGGGACAAGTGGCGTATAAAACTCACTAATCACACTTGTTCCAACATCAATATAGCCACGCCCTTTAATTGGTTTCAAGAAGAAATCTTTATCATTTTCACCAAACATCATGTTATAACCTACCTCGGACATCCTTCCAAGAGCAACACGAAAGTTAAAATTATCACGAATACCATCACCTAGATGTTTAGCATCGGGTCTTTGACAAGCAAGAATCAAGAAGAAACCTGACTGACGTCCAAGCATGACAACTTGCTTTAATTTACTCATAACCTCAATACTTTCACGTCCAATCATTTCCATAAATGAGGTATATTCATCAAAAACTAAAAAGTTGGCAGGTAAGTTAAGGTACGCATAGTTTTCCCCTGTTTTGTAACCTTCCATTAGCTTCATGGCTTCATTTCGTGCCATCATATCTTCATAAAATTGATTCAAGCAGGCAATCATATCTTCTTTTTTGTAATAGACATTGGGCATGACTGCTTCGAGGTCTGCTAAATCAGCATTTTTTGGGTCAAGTATATAAATGTTTGCATTGTTTTTTAAGAGCGCCTCAATAATGGTTAAGATAAAATAGGTTTTTCCACTACCAGTTCCACCTGCTACTAACATATGCGGTAAAGTGTCATAAGACCAATAAAGATTATCCATCAATCTTAATGTTCTATTTGTAGCTTGGACATCAGTAATATGAATACGACTAGCAATAGTATCATATAAGAGGACATATTCTACATAGGATTCTTTTAAAATCTTATCTGTTAATTCACAATACAGTCCCGTTTCTAATTTCTTTTCTAACCTTAAAAGTTGGTCTTGGTGCTTGCCCATATTTATCTCTACATGAATATGAATCAATCCATTTTTCATATAATAATAGATTTTAGGGAAATGAGTTATTTTATCTTTCGTCTTCTTGCTTCCAACATCTTTGAAAAAGCTTTCTGACTGAGCCTGTTCAGATTCATACCATCCATTTTCTAACACCATCCGTGCTAGTTTTTGACGATGAAATAATTTTTTCACATGGTCAATACGATAATAAGAATAGCACCAAACAACAATTAGACAAACAAAAAAAGCAGTGATAAGACTGCTTATTAAATAGGGGATATTCAACTGTATAGTGTGATTGAGTAAATGAGCATTTTTCCAATCAATAGCCATTAATTTCTTACTGTAAAACAACAAAACAATGAATAAATAAATAGGCGATAGACAGGTTAGGATAAATTGACGTACAAGATTAGTATCTCTTATTTTGATACGTTTTCCTCGGTAAATAAATAGTGACTTCATGTATCACCTCTTAAAATTTATTTTGGTTTTGAATTATTTGAATGGCTAGCAGTTGGAGCTTCTACTTTTTTATCTTTCAACACAATATCATCAGCTTTAATATACCAATCAACATCAGCACCTTGATAAGTTGCAGAAGCTACTGTATTTGCTACAGGATTAACTAATTCCACTTCTGTATTATAATCCAATTCTTTTAAAGCAACAGATGCAGGGATACTTACTTGAATCATTCGACCTTGGCCTTTTGATTTTAGGTCATAGGTACGTTCTTTAATATTATTTGATGCTGTTCCATCTTCATTTTGAATGCGAATCTCACGGCGTAAAGCAGAGAACTTTAATACGCCAAATGTTGCCTCTTTTTCAATAACAATACCTTCTGCTAATCTCATTATTTTTTACCCTCCACTTTGATAATATCGTCTGCATGCATCACATAATTTGTGAATCCTCGTGTTCCAATTTTATATCCTTCTGCGGTAATCTTAGGATTAACTAGCTGTACGTTATCTTCAACTTCAAATATCTTTTCCCCTGATTCAGCAGGTAAAATAACTACAATATCATCTGCACGCTGGATAGTAGAATACAGATTGTAACTGCGGGAAATGACTACCATCTTCCCATTAAGTCTTCGTTGTTCTACTTTCCCTTCGCCTGCGAATTCTAGTTGTCCAAATGTTTTTTCCATATTTGGAATAATATGTTTTAGCTCCATAGTTGATACCTCATACTTTCTTTTTAGTAGAATAAATTTTAAAACAAGGACTAGAAAACTTCATTTTCTGATCTTTGTCTATTTCATTTTTTTGTAACGTTTGATTCCTAACATGGCTACTGCACTCACACACAATAATGCACCAATCGCATATAAAACAAAATTATTTGTTTCACCAGTGTGAGGCAATTTGTCTTCTTTTATTTTCTCATTTGTCATTTCGCATTTAACAACCTTTCCGTCTTCTTTAATTTCAAATTGCATTGGTGTTTCATCTAATTCGTAACCTTGTGGTGCTTCATATTCTTGAAAGAAATAAATACCTTTAGGTAGATTTTCAAAAGTAAAGATACCATTCTCATCAGTTATTCCTTCAATGATTGTTTTCTTTTCATTATCAAGAATTTTCACTTTTGTATTAGGTAACAACTTCCCAGTTGAAACGTCTTTTTTTGTAAGTTCTACATTACCTGTAATAAGCGAGTTATTCAAATTTAATAAGATAGAATCATTATTTTGCGTTTCTCCAAGAAGGATGTCTTTAGTATCAAAGATTTGAATACCTTCTTTAGTTGACTCAATGCGGAAGAGAGAATCTAAAAGTACATGGGCATTTGATGAAGTAGATTTTTCCTTCAAGAAAAAAGTACCCACTGGAATATTTGAGAAATTTCCAATTCCATCAGCATCAATTGTTACTTCTTGTAAGATTTTACTTTCTTTATCTTCAAGTGTGAAAATAGCACCTGTACCTAATGCACTGAAATCAAAGCTATAACCTTGTAACTCTTTTAAAGTAGCCGTTTCATTTAACTTTTTAATATGAAACTCATTAAAATGGAGCTTATTTAGAATAGGAGTTTCTGTTTCAATTTCGTCATAAATATTGATTTCTTTGATAGCATTGTTATCTTCTGCTGTAAAATCAAACTCATATTTAGTAAGGTCAAGTTTATGATTAACCCCAGAATCAAGCTCCATGAAATAGTAGTTACCTTCGGGGTATTGTAGATTATCAATAGTCAAGATACCATCAGCAACTGTTTCAATAGCTAAAAGAGAATCTTGAGGTATTTTAGTATCAGTAAAAGTCTGTTCTTCGCTACTAAATAGACCAAACACCTTGTCCTTAGATTTTATAGTTACAACAAGTGGTTCATTGTCCTTCCAACCAGTCACTATTTCTTCATCTTTATACAAATTCAATGTTAGTGTTTGAAATTCGTTAGTAGCAGAAAGTGACTCTGAAACTAGTTCAACGGTCTGTCCTTGATAGGTGAATTCAAAGGGAATAGGAGTGTTATCTACAATAAATCCAGCAGGTGCAGATTTTTCTATAGCTTCATACTTTCCAAGGTAGAGTAGTGGCATATCAACAATATTACCAACATCATCCGTTACTACGGTAGCAACGATGTCGCCTTTTGTAGCATGTAGTATACTCCCAAGATAGATATCTTCAGCAACTTGAATATCATACGTTACACCCCCAAGAGCTAGATAATCAAATTTAAATTGATAAAGGTCACCATACTCAGAAAGAGATTTTTCAATACCTACTACTTTTTTACCAGTCTTAGCAAGTGAGAGTTGACCCCTTTGTGGTTTATTATTTAAAATAACTTGAACCGTTTGATTTGGTTCAACAGTAATTTCTTGAGTCAAATTACTATTCACATAGCCATCAGAAGCTTGTATCTCGCTAATTTTCACTTTTGTACCAGCTTTTAAATCACTGACTGTAGCTAGTCCATTCGTATCTGTCTTAAGCTCCTTTTCTACACCGTTATACTCAAACTTTAAAAGAGTGTCTGCAATAGGAGCATTGGTATCACTATCTAATTTTTGAACTTGAACATTTCCGTTCAGATTTACATTTACATTCACATTGAACGTACTATCTGCAGATACTTTAAATGTAGCTACCTTTTGTTCGCTAGGCTTTGTATAAACAAAACTTTGTCCAATATCATCAGCATGAAGTAAACTGAATTGAACCGTTCCGCTTTCTTTAGAATCCTTTGTTGCTGTTAGTTTCAATTGATTGCCATTTTTTTCCACTATCAAGTTTGCAGTATTGCTTAATTGATTTACATATTTTGAAAGTACGCCATTAGTATCATTTAATGTGATAGAATCACCTACATTTAAAGTGACAGTTTGATTGTTAAAAGTTGGTTTGATACTATGGTTATTGACTTGTGTTACTATCTCATCTTTTCTCTTATCGAAATCAGGCAGAGTTGTTGACACTAAGGTATCACCCAATTCTTGCCAGATAATAGCTTGTGTAATACCGTAATTTTCAATTGTGGGGTTTACTTGGTATCCATAATAAGAAATCAATGAAAGTCGTTCTTTTTCTGCAATGGACAATTCAGATGGGGTAAACCCAGTACCACCGTTTAAGCCAACTCCATGTTCAATACAAAAAGCAGGTTGATTATCAGCAGTAATAGCAAGGATTCCATAATCTGTCCAATGAACACCATTTACATACCATATAGAAATATGATTAGTTACTCTATCATAATTCACGGTTGCTGCTAATGTAGTGATGGGGGTAATAAAAAAAGCAACTAGAACTGTTAATAAACCTAACAGTGTAGTTGCTTTGTATCTTAATTTATTCATTTATTTTTCTCCTTCTCGAATTAATAGTTTTTAGTTCCTATTGATTGTGTAGGGCTTCGATTTTTTATTTCCATAAATCAACTCCAAAAAGCTCCTTGTTTTAAAATAAGGAGCATAATCATTAAACTATTCGTCTTACTAAACAAAAAAGAGATTCTACTATAGTTAGTAGAATCTCTATAAACAATATATCCAATTACTCTTGGCGGAATTTTGGCGGAGAATGTAATCATTTTTTATTGTTTTATCCATTTTATATACCACTAGAATACTGTTAAACCAACCTTTTGACCTCAAATCATGTTAGTAGGTCATTCCCACTCTACTGTAGAAGGTGGCTTACTCGTAATATCATACACTATGCGATTCACATGTGCGACTTCATTCACAATTCGGACGCTAATCTTCTGCAAGACATCCCAAGGAATGCGGGCAAAGTCAGCAGTCATACCATCGATTGACGTTACAGCACGAATTCCAACTGTGTAATCATACGTACGACCATCACCCATAACACCAACGCTACGGATACCAGGAAGAACAGTAAAATATTGCCAGATGTCACGGTCAAGACCGGCATTTGCAATTTCTTCACGTAAGATTACGTCACTTTCGCGAACGATTTCTAGTTTTTCTTCAGTTAATTCACCAATAATACGAATTCCTAAACCAGGACCTGGGAAAGGTTGACGCCATACTAATGCTTCAGGCATGCCAAGTTCAATTCCTAATTCACGTACTTCATCTTTAAATAAAGTATTTAAAGGTTCGATTAGTTTGAATTGCATATCTTCAGGAAGTCCACCAACGTTATGATGAGATTTGATTGTTTGAGCCGTATCAGTTCCACTTTCAACAACATCTGTGTAAAGTGTTCCTTGCGCTAGGAAATCAATTCCTTTAAGCTTCGTTGCTTCATCATCAAATACATATACAAATTCATTTCCGATAATTTTACGTTTTTGTTCGGGATCACTAACACCAGCTAGTTTGTCCATGAAACGTTTTTTAGCATCAACACGGATTACATTTAGACCGAATTTTCCTTCTAAACTACCCATAACTTGATCGCCTTCGTTTTTACGTAGCAAACCGTGATCAACGAAGATACACGTTAATTGATCGCCGATCGCTTTTTGTAAAAGCACACCAACAACACTTGAATCAACTCCGCCTGATAAACCAAGCAAGACTTTTTTGTCGCCAACAGTTTCACGAATTTTTGCGATTTCAAGGTCGATAAAGTTAGAAATACTCCAATCGCCTTTACACTCACAAACATCAAATGTAAAGTTTTTTAGCATATCGTTTCCATGTACAGAATGTTGTACTTCTGGATGGAATTGAACAGCGTGGAAATTTAAGTCATTGTTATACATTGAAGCAATTGGACAATGTGCACTAGTTGCACTAATTGTAAAGCCTTCTGGTACTTGAGTAACTAAATCACCATGGCTCATCCAAACTGTTTCGTCTTTTGCTAAGCCTTTGAATAGAGGTGCAGCTGCGTCTTCGATAACGATATCGGCCTTGCCATACTCACGATTATTGGCAGGTTCAACTTTTCCGCCTAATACGTCCGTCATTAATTGCATTCCGTAACAGATTCCTAAAATAGGAACACCTAAGTCAAAAATAGCTGGGTCCACTCTAAATGCGCCATCATCATAAACACTATTTGGTCCACCTGAGAAAATAATTCCTTTTACGTTCATTGCTTTGATCTCATCGGCAGTAATTTTATGAGAAAGTAATTCAGAATAAACGCCAAACTCACGGATGCGTCTAGTAATTAATTGGTTGTATTGACTTCCAAAATCAAGCACAATAATTTTTTCAATCGTTGTCATATCAGTAGCTTTTGCCACTCGGCTCACCCCATCTTATTTATTTATAATACGTATTTCGTACTATACTTATTGCTATATTGTAGCGATTCTTTGCTAGTAGGTCAATATCTCAACCCAGTTTTACACGTAATTTCTAATATTTCCTTAAAAATAAACGATCAATTCGATGATTTTCGGCTTTATGAATGATTAAATCAGCCCGATTTCGCGTTGGTAAAATAAACTCTTCTAAGTTTTGCAAGTTGACTCGTCGCCAAACATCTTTCGCCATATCAAATGCTTTTTGTCGATTACCAACGGCATAAGAATAATAGTAATTTGTTGGATCAGTAAAGGCTGTATTTAGCAACACACCAAAACGATCTAGGTACCATTGTTGAATTAAATCAGAGTCTGCATCTACATAAATGGAGAAATCAAAAAAATCACTGACATAAATTTGTTCATTCTGTGGCAATTGTAAAACATTGATTCCCTCAACAATTAAAATATCAGGTTGAGTTAAAATATCGTATTCACCTTCCACAATATCGTAGACTTCATGAGAGTAAACAGGCGCCTTGACTTCGGGAGCTCCATTTTTTACATCTCCTAGAAAGGTGATTAATCGAGCCATATCATAGCTTTCAGGAAATCCTTTTTTATCCATAATCTGACGTTCTTCTAAGATTTTATTAGGATATAAAAAACCGTCGGTAGTAATCAATTCCACTTTTTTTGTTTTGTAAACTCGAGAAAGCATCATTTGTAGCAAACGAGCCGTAGTACTTTTACCAACAGCAACACTTCCAGCGATACCGATAATGAAAGGCTTCATTTGAACATCTTTCTTTAAGAAATGCAACTTTTGTTCTTGTAAGGCTTCATATTGTTTCATATAAATATCACATAAGTGAGCAATTGGAATGTAAACTTCTTCAACGTCCGTTAAGGAAATTTGATCATTTAACCCTTTTAGTTGGTCCAATTCTTCTTTAGTTAAAGGGGCGACACTATTCTGATAGAATTCCATCCATTCTTCCCGCTCAATAATATGGTATGTAGCCGATTCTTTCATAACAAGGAAATCCTCCTAGACTTTTAAACTTCTTGACTATTGTACCAAAAAATGTGGCGTTTATATAGTTTTCTTCAAATATTATTAGGGATTTATGTGGAAAATTTAGTTTAATTTGATTGATGCATTTACAATAGGAAACTTTTTTAGCGTTATTTTTTGATGAAATTCCAATTTTTTCTTAAAAACAAAGGAATAATATGAAAATCCTATGACAAATTCTCAAGAAAGTGTTAAATTTAAGTAGATTTGATTTACTATTGTAGTTGAATTCGCTAAAATGAACACTTGGGAACTTATAGAGTTCGTTTTTTTATCTAATGGACAATTAATTGGAAAATAATAAAATAAAAATAAAATAGAAACGAAGTGAAAACATGATAGAGCCAATATCCGTTGGTCGAGGTCAAGCAACAGGAAAGATTATTTTAATGGGGGAACACGCTGTAGTTTATGGAGAACCAGCTATTGCCATTCCTTTTCCCGCAGTCACAATCGATGCATTAATTGAATCTACCACTCAACCAGAAATTGAGTTAAATTGCTACTTTTACCAAGGGTTACTATCAGAAGCGCCATCAAGTCTAGGCAATCTAAAGGTAGCCATTGAAAAAACGTTAGTAACCTTAAAACAACCTATGAGTCATTTGAAATTAACGATTCATAGTACTGTTCCTGCTGAACGAGGAATGGGATCTAGCGCAGCAGTGGCTGTTTCGACAATTCGTGGATTGTACGATTATTTTAAGGTACCGTTATCAACTGAAAAGTTATTAAACTTAACTAATTTAGCTGAATCAGTGGCTCATGGCAATCCAAGTGGACTTGACGCGGCTATGACAAGTGGAACCGTGCCCCTTTATTATGTCAAAAATCAACCGTTTCAGCCTTTTGATTTACAATTGAAAGCTTATTTAATTGTGGCTGATACTGGTATTACAGGGCAAACTAGAGCTGCTGTAGCTGATGTAGCGGCTTTATATCAAGCTAATCCATTAGCCGTTCAACCAAAAATTACAGCATTAGGGGATTTAGTTAAGAAAAGCAAAGAAGCGATTGAGCGTAATTTGCCAGTAGAATTAGGCGCGTATATGAATCAAGCACAACAATTACTTAGTGAGTTAACAGTTAGTAGCCCTGAGTTGGATCGGTTAATTGCGGCGGCGAATACAGCAGGTGCCTTAGGTGCTAAGCTAACTGGTGGTGGGCGTGGAGGCTGTTTATTGGCACTTACGACAGACATAGAAATGGCTAAATCAATTGAGTCTGCTTTAAAAAATAATGGAGCAACGATGACTTGGATTTATCAAATGGGAGGAAATTAAATTGAACCAACAAGGAAAGGCTTGTGCCTATACCAATATTGCTTTAATTAAATACTGGGGGAAAAAGGATGATGGGTTGATTTTGCCAATGAACAGCAGTCTTTCTTTAACGTTAGATGCCTTTTATACGGAAACTACCGTCACGTTTAACGATCAGCTGACATCCGATGAATTTTATCTAAATCAAAAACGACAAACTGTCGATGAAACGAAAAAAACGAGTAAATTTCTAGATTTAGTTCGAGAGTTGTCAGGAATCAACGCTCCAGCTTTAATTGAAAGTATCAACCATGTGCCAACGGCAGCTGGTTTGGCTTCGTCAGCATCAGGATTTGCAGCGTTGGCGGGAGCAGCCAGTGTAGCTAGTGGTTTGGATTTATCATCAGTGGACTTATCTCGCTTAGCCCGTCGCGGTTCAGGTTCAGCAACTAGAAGTATCTATGGCGGATTTGTAGAATGGCAAATGGGAACCAATGACTTAGATTCTCATGGTGTTCCGGTTGAAACAGCGGAAAACTTAGATTTGGCGATGCTTTTTGTCGTTGTAAATCAAAAGGAGAAAGTTGTTTCAAGTCGTGAAGGAATGAAACGTACCGTTGAAACTTCGCCATTTTATCAAGGCTGGCTAGAAAGTACGGCTGAGGATTTACTTGTAGCAAAAGAAGCCATCAAAAAAGGCGATTTTCAACGCTTAGGTGAAGTAACTGAGAGCAATGGATTAAAAATGCATGCCACAATGTTAGGCGCAGTTCCACCATTCTCCTATTGGGAGCCTGCTACAGTGAGAGCAATGCAGATTGTTCAAGAATTACGTCAATCAGGTATTTTATGCTACTTTACAATGGATGCTGGTCCGAATGTGAAAGTGCTTTGTCAGAAAAAAGACTTACCAGCAATTAAAACAAAATTTGAAACAATTTTTGAAGAAAGTCAGTTGATTGTTGCCTATCCGGGACCTGCGATTCAACTAACAAAAGGAGCGTTTACAGTATGATAGAAGCATCGGCACCTGGTAAATTATTTATTGCTGGCGAATATGCAGTTGTTGAACCAGGTTTTCCAGCGATTATTGTCGCAGTAGATCAGTTTATCACTGTTCGTTTAGAGCAACGAAATGATATTGGAAGTATTCGTTCATTTCAATATGGTGAACTACCGGTTTTATGGACACGTCAAGATGGACAGTTGGTTTTAGATAAACGTGAAAATCCATTCCATTATATTTTGGCAGCAATGGAATTGACAGAGCGTTATGCGGCAGAACAAGGTCGTGAACTGTCATTTTATGAACTTTCAGTAACGAGTGAATTAGATAATTCAACTGGGAAAAAATATGGTCTAGGTTCAAGTGGAGCTGTAACAGTTGCTACAGTTAAGGCATTATGTGAGTACTATCAATTAGAAGCAACACCAAAACAAATTTTCAAATTAGCTGCGTTAGCTCATTTGTCAGTACAAGGAAATGGGTCATGTGGGGATATCGCTGCCAGTGTTTATGGCGGTTGGATTGCTTTTACAACTTTTGAACGTCAATGGGTAATGGACAAATGTAAGAGTGAAAGCTTAACGACTTTATTGGCCTTAGTTTGGCCGTCACTTTCTATCGAGCCTTTAGTACCGCCAGCAGATTTGCGTTTAGTTATTGGCTGGACGGGATCTCCTGCATCAACTTCAAGCTTAGTAGATAAAGTAACGCAACAACGTAAAATGGATCAATACTCATATGAACAATTTTTAGAAGAAAGTAAAGAATGTGTTGAAATGATGATTGAAGCATTTGGTAAGAATGACATTCCTATGATTCAAAAGCAGATCCGCCATAATCGTAAATTATTGCAACAAATGAGCAAGAAAACGAATGTGACAATTGAAACACCCGCCTTGAATAAACTGTGTGAACTAGCGGAAACCTATCATGGTGCAGCGAAGTCATCTGGTGCAGGTGGTGGAGATTGCGGAATTGTTATTTTTCAACAAAAAGAAGGGATTTTGCCTTTAATTACAGCGTGGGAAAATGAAGAAATTACCAATTTGCCTTTACACGTCTATCATTACAACAAGAAATAAGGAGGGGTTTGCTATGACAATTGAAGATCGAAAAAATCAACATGTGGATTTAGCTGAAGCGATGTTTCATCGGCGTAATTCCTCTGACTATGATGATTTACGCTTTGTTCATCACTCTTTTCCCGAAATAAAAGTTAATGATGTTGCCTTAGATACTCAGTTCCTAGGACTTAATTTTACTAGTCCTTTTTATATAAATGGAATGACTGGCGGCAGCGAAAAAACGAAAAAAATTAATGGGGATTTAGCGATTATCGCTAGAGAAACTGGGTTGGCAATGGCGACAGGTTCTCAAAGTGCAGCAATTAAGAAGCCTGAATTAACAGATACATTTCAAATTATTCGCAAACATAACCCTGATGGACTTATTTTTGCGAATTTAGGCGCAGGTAATACAGTCGAAGCAGGGAAAAAAGCTGTAGATATGCTGCAAGCGAATGTCTTGCAAATACATATCAATGCTCCTCAAGAGTTGATTATGCCTGAAGGTGATCGTGATTTCAGTAATTGGTTAAGTGAAATTGAAAAAATGGTCAACGAAATTCAAGTGCCGATTCTTGTGAAAGAAGTTGGCTTTGGCATGAGTCGTGAAACCATTCAACAGCTAGTAAACATCGGCGTTCAAGGTGTGGATGTTAGTGGTCGTGGTGGAACGAATTTTGCAGCAATTGAGAATGCCCGTCGTCAAACACAGGAATTAGCATATCTTGAAAGTTGGGGACAATCGAGTATTATTTCTTTATTGGAAGCTCAAGAGTTTCAAGCTTCGATTCAATTGCTAGCCTCTGGTGGTATCCGAAATCCTTTAGATATGGTTAAGGCATTAGCTTTAGGTGCAAATGGAATCGGTATTTCTGGCTTGTTCCTACATCTATTATTAGAAAATGGAGTTGAAGCAACGATTGCGGAAGTTATTCGTTGGCAAGAACAGATTAAAACAATTCTGACTTTATTAGGTAAAACAACTATTTCTGATTTACAGAAAACGGATTTAATTATTGGTGGCGAAGTTCGAGATTGGTGTATGGCTCGAGGAGTTGCTTATCAAGATTTTGCAAAACGTTCATAAAAACAGGAAATCAGTCGCTGATTTCTTGTTTTTTTTTAATAAGTTGTTTTGATTTACTAGTTTTCTAAAATCAATGTTTCAATTACTTGAGTTGTTATATTTAGTATAAAGTTCAAGCTTGTTTAAAAATACTTTTTTCGCTAAGAACACTTTATCGGCCACGTGGTTTAATTTTATTAAGAAAGAATGTTTAGGACACATGAATGAAATGATGCTAGATTTTTTTAGTTATAAATCGTATAGTTAGATTAGAAAATAGAATTAAAGGAGCATATAAAAAATGACGACTACATTTAAAGCATTAGTTGCGAGATTAGAAGATGAAGAAGTTCATGCTACATTTGAGGAGTTAGCAATAAATGATTTGCCTCAAGGTGATGTATTAATTGAGGTTTATTATTCAAGTGTGAATTACAAAGATGCCTTGGCTGTCAAGGCAGGTAGTGGTGTTGTACGGAATTATCCAATGATTCCAGGGATTGATTTAAGTGGGATTGTTCAAGAATCTAGCAATTCTGATTTTAAAGTGGGGGATGAAGTTCTAGTAACTGGCTACAAATTAGGTACAGGGCATTTTGGTGGTTTTAGTGAGTTTGCTCGTGTGCCAGCTGAATGGGTAGTGCATTTACCAGCGGGATTAAGTTTAAAGGAAGCCATGATTATAGGAACAGCAGGTTTCACAGCGGCATTATCTGTTCATCAATTAGAAGTCAATGGATTGAATCCTGAAAATCCTGGAGAGGTGTTAGTTTTAGGCGCAACAGGTGGTGTTGGCAGCATGGCGATTGCTCAGTTACAAGCATTAGGTTATCAACAAATTGCAGCTGTTTCACGAAAAGCCCAAAAAGAAGCGAGTTTTTTAACAAAATTAGGCGCAACGTCTATTTTAACGCTGGAAGAAGTTCAATTAGAGAAAAAGAGACCTTTAGCTAAACAGCGTTGGCAAGCAGTAATAGATCCTATCGGTGGAGCGTTAGTTCCGGAGTTATTGGCACAAGTTGATTACAACGGTGGATTGGCTTTAAGTGGAAATGCGAATGGTGTGAAATTCGATGCAACAGTTTTCCCATTTATTTTACGTGGGATTAAATTATTAGGAATTGATTCGGTAGATTGTCCGATGGAACTTCGTCAAAACTTATGGAATCATTTAGCCACAACAATGAAACCACATTATTTATCTGAAATGGTTGATAATGAGATTAGTTTAACGGATTTGCCAACGGCGTTTAGTAAGATTTTAAATGGAGAAATGCGTGGACGAACTGTAGTTAAGGTTAAGTAAGGAAAACAGTTAAATAAAATTCATAAGAATTATCTAGATAAAGAAAGACGCCATTCGTGGAGTCTTTCTTTTTTTGTTCTACTTGAAATATAACTAAATTGTGATATAGTATGTATAGAACAAGATGTTCTATCTAAGCTATAACAAAAAGGAGATCTATTAATGAATCTACACATGAATATTCAAGAAAATTTTGATTTTAAAGCAATTTTACCAATTATTATTTTATATTTTATTTTAATTTTAATCGCTTTAGTTGATTTAATTCGCTATCGCAAAGAACGTAAAAATGTTGGGATTTGGTTTGCAGTCGTTATTTTAGTCAGCATGTTTGGCCCGATAGTGTATTTTATTTTTGGAAGAAAGGAAAAAAATAAATGAAAATAGAAGTGAAACATGTTAGCAAAGGATTTAAAAATAAGAAAGTTGTAAAGGATATCTCTTTTGAATTAGATTCTAATGAATGTATGGCGCTGATAGGTCCCAATGGTGCTGGAAAAACAACCTTGATTAAGATGATTGTGGGTGTACTAGAAACCGATACTGGTGCTGTTTACATGGATGGCAAAAAAATGGATAAACAGAAAAAATGGATTGGTTATTTACCACAGACACCGCAATTTTTTCAATGGATGACAGCAAATGAAACGCTATATTTTATGGGCGAATTATCTGGGATTTTTAAAGAAATATTAGCAAAGGAAATTCCATTGGTACTTGAAAAAGTTGGATTATCTGATAGTAAACATCAAAAAATTGGTGGGTTTTCTGGAGGAATGAAGCAACGGTTAGGAATTGCGCAAGCGATTTTACATAAGCCAGCCTTTCTGGTGATGGATGAACCGGTTTCTGCATTAGATCCAATTGGAAGAAGAGAAGTCTTGACGATTTTGGAAGAGCTTAAAAAGGAGACAGCCATTATTTTCTCGACTCATATTTTAAGTGATGCAAGTGAGATTTGTGAGCGTTTCTTCATGATGAAAGCTGGTGAAATGATCTTAGATTCATCAGCAGAAGATTTGTTAAATCAACAAGTTAGTAATCAATTGTTGATTCGTTTTGTTGGATATTACCCAGAATTACTAGAGAAATTAAAAGCTCAATCATGGATAACTAAGGTGAATGAAACACCACAACAATGGATAATAGAAGTAGAAGAATTACTTGAACATAAAGAGGAAGTCTTAAGAATGTTAATAGAGGAACACGTGAATTTAGTGACATTTGATGTGAAAAAAGAAAGTTTGGAAGAGCTATTTTTGAAAGAGGTGGTTGGTTCATGAGTAATTTAATTGTACTAGTTAGAAAGGAATGGAAGCAATCTTTAAGAGATTATAAGCTACTATGGTTACCAATCGTTTTTATCATATTAGGAATTACTCAACCATTAATGATACAATTTTTACCAGAGATTTTAAAATCAATGGGGAATGCAGAGGGCTTACAGATTGACGTAGTGAAACAAAGTGGTGCTAGTATCTTAAGTTCAACTTATGGGCAATTTGATCAAATAGGAATGATTATCTTAGTTGTTAGTATGATGGGGGTAGTGTACGTTGAAAAAGCCAATGGAATGTTGGATTTTATTTTGACACGACCTGTTTCAGCAACGACTTATATTTGGAGCAAGTATCTAGGTCAGTTTAGTATTGTTATTTTGGCACTAGGTCTAGGCTATCTAGGTTCAATTTATTACACGTTGTTATATTATTCTACAATTCCTGTGAAAACGATGGTAGTTAGTTTTTCTCTATATTTACTATGGATAGTTTTGGTGTTTAGCATTATTGTTTGTTTTAGTACGTTATTAAATGGACAAGGTGGCATTGCCGTTTGTTCGCTAGTTGTGAGTCAAGGTCTTAAAATTATTTCTAGTTTTGATAGTATGATCAATAAATTTAATCCAGCAATGTTAAGCAATCAAGCTGTAAACGTTCTTTTATCAGGAAAAGTAGCTGACGATTTATTTTGGCAAGTTGGGGTTTTATGTATTTTCCTTTTGGGGGTTTTAGTTGGAACTACGTGGTTTATTGGAAATAAAAAATATAGTATTGAGTCATAAAAAGAAGAGCGCCAACTAAAACTAGTTGTTAGTTTTAGTTGGCGCTCTAAATCTGTAGTAAGCATTTGATGGTTTTAAACTACGATTTTTATTTAAATAAATTTATATTATGAAATTAGTGTTGCGTTTTGTATTTTTTGAAAGGTTAAAATTATTTCTATCGTATTAAAAAGCAATTAACCCAAGCTATTAAATTTTAGTGTATCTATTTATTCCTTTAAATAATGACTTTTCTAGATTGTATGAGTAGAATTAGATAGACATTTATTCCTCTCTTATGAAAAATATTGATTAAATTTAATGATTATTTAAATAAATCAGGAAAAATATTGGAATTTCTTAACTAGTTTAGTGTAAGCTTAATCCAAGTATCAATGTATTTGCAGAAATAAGTTAACAAGATAGAAAATAGTTGCTAGTCCTTAAGACGGAGTCCGTTGTACTTCTTAGGCACAATTTTTTTCTATTGAAGAATACGGTAAACTTTATATAGTGAGCATTTATAATGTTATTTAAAATCACAAATCAAGGAGGAGTTTGGATGAGTGAGGAAGTTTTAGTCGCTAAAGGGTTGACTAAAAAAATTGGAGGAAAAGCAATTGTAGATTCTATTGGTTTCACAATTAATAAAGGAGAGATTATTGGTTTATTGGGACCTAATGGTGCTGGGAAAACAACGCTTATTCGGATGTTAACCGGTTTAATTTCTCGTAGTGAAGGGACAGTTACGATTAATAATAATGATTTAGATAAGGAATTTAGGGAATGTATGGAAGAAGTTGGAGCAATTATTGAAAATCCTGAATTTTATAATTATTTAAGTGGTTGGGAGAATTTAAAACAATTTGCACGAATGAGTCGCAAAACGATTACGGATGAAACGATTCGACGAATTGTAGAGCAAGTAAAATTAACCGAGAGTATTCAAGATAAAGTAAAAACCTATTCATTAGGTATGCGTCAACGTTTAGGGATTGCGCAAGCTATCTTACATCATCCAGCTTTACTGATTCTAGATGAACCTTTAAATGGTGTGGATCCTAAGGGGATGCATGATTTTCGAGAATTAATGCGGGATATTGTCGAAAGTGGAACAAGTATTTTAATTTCCAGTCATTTGCTAGCTGAAATGGAGCAGTTAGCTGATAAAATTTTAATTATTGAAAATGGCAAATTAACCCATATCGAGGAATTAAAAAAATCAGCAATTGCTACACAGGAGGGAATGGTTCAACTTATAATTGAAACAGCTGAGATTCCTTTGTTACACAAAGAAATTGTTGAGATGGGGTTAACTGTTCTATTTTGCGAAGAAAATCGAGTAATGATTGAGATTGAAAAAGATCAAATTCCATCCTTTATTAATCATGGAGTGCAAGCGGGAATTCCTTTTTATGGGGTAATACCGTATACTCCGACACTTGAAGAACGTTTCTTGGAGTTGACTAAAGGAGGAAGCCTAAAATGATGAATTTAGTAGTGAATGAAATTCGGAAGTTAGTTTTTAGACGTTCTTTTATTGTCTATTTGGTAATGCTTTTTGCATTGGTAGGATTAGTAGGAGTGCTTATGAAGTACTCTTATAACTTTAATTCTGATGAATATTATGTAGAAGAAAATGGAGTTAGTGTTCAAAAATTTGTTGAAAAAGGTACACCAATTTTCGGTTTTAGGGATGATAACACACCAATTACTAGTCTTGAAGAGAGAACTACAATCAGTCGTGATAACTATTTAGCTGTTCAGGCGAACCGTGATGAAAGCTATCCCAATGAACTGATTTCTGCCAAAAAAGAGCTAGATTATTATGAAGTCTATCTAAGACAAGGAATTGTACCTATTACTACAAATAATGGTGGCGAATCAGCAGGTGCGTTCTTTGCTGGAATGGGTGGGATGTTAAGTGTTGTAAATATGGTAGTTGTAATTGTAGCCAGCATGATCGTGGCTTCTGAATTCAATGGTGGAACGATTAAACTATTGCTCATTCGACCATATAAACGTAGTCAAATCTTATTTTCTAAGTTAATTGTTTGTTTATTATTTGCAGCATTTGTGACAGTATTTACGATGATATCCGCGGCTATTATTGGAATGCTTTTATTTCCCATTCAATCTTTTATGCTGCCTGCATCTATCTCTACAGGTGGGACATCGGCTTTGAAAGCAGGATTTATTTTAGGCTTAACAAATTATTTGTTATTAATTGTTTACACTAGCATAGCTTTAATGATTTCAGCTGTCTTCCGTTCTCAAGCATTAGCAGTAGGTATCGGCATGTTAGTTGTCTTCAGTAGCTCGTTAATTAATGTTTTTCTATCAATGCTGATTCCAAAATTGGAACCTTTAAAATGGTTGATATTCAATCTGCTAAATGTAAATGATTTAGGTAAAGGCTTTGCAATTCCTGGTGAGCTTAGTCTGTTGCAAACATCCATTGGTCTCTTAGTTTATAGCGGATTGTTTTATTTAATTGCTGATTATATATTTAAAAAACGTGATGTGGCATTAAGTTAATCTAGTTTATAAAGTGACTAAAGAAAAATGCTCATTTATATAAAAACAAGTCACATGAAAATTCAGTATTTGTAATCCCCCCAAAAGGCTAACTTTTGGGAGGATTCTATTTTGCATCTATGATATAGTTTTCTTATTTGAAATAATATAGTGTTTTAAAAGTATTTTTTTTTAGTTATGAAAAAGTAAAGATTTTTTAGGATGAATCTAGCCCTTGTTTCGTGGATGTATCATAATCCCTAACGTTTTTTCCCTTAAACGAAGGTAGTTTAAATGAAAATAAAAACAGTCCATTACGAGATGAATTTATTCAATTATTAGAACACCTCAAAATTAGGAATCAGTATGAATTTAAGTGACTAGGTAAAGCTATAATAGCCAAAAAAGTGTGAGTGGGACAAAATTCACTTTTTGGGCTATTAGGTTTATACTGTTCTGTAGGGATGAAAATACATAAGAAATTAGGAGCAAACAGATGGAAATAGGAATTATTTATTTTGTTGTAATTATTTTAGCGAATACAGTAGGCGCTTTATCAGGAATGGGAGGTGGCGTGATAATAAAACCTGTTCTGGATGCCATTGGTGCGCACTCATTAATAGCGATTTCATTTTATTCAAGTGTTGCAGTGTTTACAATGGCAATTGTTTCAACCTTACGTCAGTTTAAGAATGGAATTGTAATCAAATGGCAAGTGGCGTTTGCGATTTCTATTGGTTCTGTCATTGGTGGGGTGATAGGAAATCGAACATTTGAACAATTATTAAGTTATTTTCCAGAAGAATCTGCAGTTCAATGGATTCAGATTATCTTGACGATCCTATCTCTGTTATTTGCTTTGCTTTATACAAAGAAAAATTGGTCGGCATGGAATTTATCGAACTTAATTTGGTATGTAGCAGTAGGGTTATTTTTAGGTTTTTTATCAACTTTATTAGGAATCGGTGGTGGTCCAATCAATGTAGCTTTGTTGATGCTTTGCTTTGGTATGCCAATTAAAGAAGCAACGGTCTATTCAATTATCACAATTTTCTTTTCTCAATTATCAAAATTAATCTCAATTGGTTTTTCTAGTGGATATCAAATCTTTGATTTAACTATGCTAATTGCAGTTATTCCAGCAGCCATTCTAGGTGGTTTTGTAGGTGCAAAATTAAGTGGACGTTTATCAGATGAGATTGTTTTAAAAGTCTATCAGCTTGTGGTAGTCGTCGTTATTGGATTGAATATTGTGAATGGAATCCGACTTAGTTAGCGAAAAGATTTAAATTGAAAAAACACGATAACTTTTTAATTATCGTGTTTTTTTACTATATATTTTTCAATTGGATAGTCTGTAACAGGCAAGTCAGTTGCTTGACCCATAACCAATTGCACTAACATTTTTCCAAGCAGTGGACCTGAAGTTAAGCCGGAAGATCCTAAACCACTAGCAGCATAAAGACCAGGATTATTAGGAACTTCACCAAAAAATGGAGCAAAATCCGACGTATATGCACGAGTTCCAACTTTAGTTTCCACAAGCGTTGCAGTGTTTAAGGCTGGGGCAATGTCACTAGCTTCTTGGATCATGGCTTGAATTTGTACTTGACTAGGAGTCAAATCATAACCTTGATCATTCTCATGCGTAGCCCCAACTAAAATATGCCCATCTGCAAATGGAATAATATCTTTTTCTCCATGAGGAATAACGACTGGCCAATTTTCTGAATCTTTCATATTAGACAGGTGAACATGAGCTAGTTGTCCTTTTTGGGGACGAATATCTACTTGATAACCAAGGGGCACCAATAGATTTGGCAGCCAAGCGCCAACAGCTAGGATAACTTGCTGAACTTCTTTTTCAATAGTATCAGTTTTAATTAAATAGTTACGTTCAGGAGTAGATTCAATTGAAACTTTAGTTGAATGAACCGTAGCGCCGAGGGCAATGGCTTCTTGAATTAACTTTTTAGTCAGTAATTGTCCATCAATTCGTGCGCCACCACTAGCAAATAAAGCTGAGTCTTTCGTTACTAACAAGGGGATTTTTTTAGTGATTTCTTCTGCAGATAAAATCTGTAAATCACCTATTTCAGGTGCCGTTTCACGCCTTTTTAAGGCTAATTTTTCTAATTTCAATAAAGTTGCTGGATTTTTTTTGAAGACTAATGCTCCAACTTGCTGATAAATAGCAGAATGATGAATATCTTCAGCTAGATCAGTCATTAAGGTTGGATAAAAAGCAGCGCCGTTTGAAGCCAAACGGTACCATTCTTGATTCCGACGTTGAGAAAGCCATGGGCAAATAATGCCAGCAGCAGCTGAAGTCGCTTGTCCAGTACCTTCATCATAGACAGTAACGGAATATCCCGCTTTACTTAAATAAAAAGCGGCTGTAGCGCCAACAATACCCGCACCAATAACTGCAATTTCTTGATTTTTCATAGTTTTATCCCTTTCTGTTTAAAAACTTCTTTGTTATTGTACCATATATCTAGGCTTGAATGAGCTCTTTCCAAATCAAACAGATAGTTAGACTAATCAAAATAGATGCAATAAAAATTAGCTGGTATGGAGTATTTTCTTGAGTCTATTTTTGCAAATGGATTATATGTATTCTTTCGTTATTTTATTTTTTATTTTCTTGCTAGATGGATTCTTTTAGAATCCATCTTTTTAGTCTAATAAAATAAAAATTAAAACAGATTTCAGCTGTTTTTTGAAGATTTTAAATAAGCTACTGACAAAAAAATCAGCTTATTTTAATAGAATTTTCTAAAATCAAAAGTGTTTATAACTTAAAAAAAGCAGGTGGAAAATTACAATTAGAAACAAATAAAAATGAGTAAAGTTCAAATTTTATTGTATTTTGAATAACGTTTAATAATAATTTTTTTTGTTTTAAATGTATATTATTCAATATTTTTTAAAATTTTATATAACGATATATTGTTTATAATTAACTGGAAATAAAACAATTAAAATTAAGTTAGCTTAAGATTGGAAAAGACACATCTTTAGTGGTATAGTTTACTTATAAAAACATAGTTAAGTATTTTCAGTAATTAAAATTTGTCAATTGTGGAAAGAAGGGGAACAGTGAAGAATTAAGAGTGGATAGGTAGATTATATCTATTGAGAGAATTTTAAACTGGTTAAAACGAAAGCGGTAATAAGTTTTGTGTTTTGTGTTTTTTTGGTTATTTTATTGGAAGTTTTTTAGTTGTACTTTCTTTGGTTTATATTGTTTTTAATGGATCACTATTGGATGATCACTAACAAGTACAGTTTGGATAAGATGGTTTACAAAGAATCGTTTAAATAATGCAAGACTGAAATTTAAATATAAATAAAAGGGGAATTGACATGAGAGGGAATCTGTTAAAAAAAATATTGATTTTAGTTGCTATGTTTCTTTTTTTTATTAGTTTTTCAATAATAAAAGTAAGTGCAGCTGAAGAAAATTCAACTGTAACTACACATTATGTTTTATTTGATGATTTATCAAAATCAGAGCAACAAACTATTGTAAAAGAACAACCAAAAGTTTCGATTTTATATGATAAAGAAAATTTTAAGTTAGTATACCAAAAAATCTCAACGATAAGTGGTGTAAGTAGTCCAACTAGTCCAATAAAATCAAGTTATACTTCTAATTCAGTAACGAATTCTGGGGGGGAATTACCAAAAGCTGGAGAAACTGTAACAAAACCATTATTTCTTACAGTAGGTATTGTCCTTGTTCTGATAACTTTTGGATTGTTGATCTGGAAGAGAAAACAAATGAAAACGATGTTAGTACTATTTATTCTTGCAGGTGGCGTTGGGGTTGCTTCTACTGTTAGTGCAGCGGAATCTTCTTTACCTAACCCTACAACACAAACATTGACAAAAGGAAATAGCATTTTTTCAGTAGATACAACTGTTTCAGGTTATAAATACATTGGCTATATCCACAATTCTTCAAATGATGGACAAAATAGTAATACTGGAACGGTTACAGTGAAGTATCAAGATGACGCAACAGGGAAAGCAATTGCTGAAGACGCAACACTAGCTGGAGCTATTGGAGCAGGTTATAAATCAGAACAAAAAACGATTGCGGGTTATACGTTTAAAGAAGTCGTTGGAACTCCTTCAGGAATGTATACAGCAGCACCACAAACTGTCACCTACGCTTATACAAAAAATGTCGAAATAGGAACGGTTACAGTGAAATATCAAGATGAAGATGGGAAAACAATTGCTGAAGATATGACCTTGACAGGTAATGTTGGAGAAACTTATAAAGCAGAACAAAAAACGATTGCGGGTTACACGTTTAAAGAAGTCGTTGGAACTCCTTCAGGAATGTATACAGCAGCACCACAAACTGTCACCTACACCTATACAAAAAATGTCGAAGTAGGAACGGTTACAGTGAAATATCAAGATGAAGATGGGAAAACAATTGCCGAAGATATGACCTTGACAGGTAATGTTGGAGAAACTTATAAAGCAGAACAAAAAACGATTGCGGGTTACACGGATAAAGAAGTCGTTGGAAATGCTTCTGGTACATTTACAACAACGGCGCAAACTGTAACATTTGTCTATGCGGAAGACTCAGAAGACATACAATCAGGAACGGTTACAGTGAAGTATCAAGATGATGCAGGGAAAACAATTGCCGCAGATACAATTTTGACAGGTAATGTTGGCGATGCTTATACAACAGAACAAAAAACAATTGCGGGCTACACGTATAAAGAAGTCGTAGGAAATGCTTCTGGAACATTTGCTTCAACAGCGCAAACGGTATCGTATGTCTATGTAAAAGACGTACAAAAGGGAATCGTCACAGCAAACTATCAAGATACTGCTGGAAATACAATTGCTGAGAATGTTCAACTAACTGGTAACATTGGTGAGGCTTATACAACAGAACAAAAAACAATTGCGGGCTATACGTTTAAAGAAGTCGTAGGAAATGCTTCTGGAACATTTGCCTCAACAGCACAAACAGTATCGTATGTCTATGTCAAAGATATCCAAAAAGGAACGGTTATCGTGAAGTATCAAGATGCAGCTGGAAATACAATTGCCGGAGATACAACCTTGACAGATAAGGTTGGAACACTTTACACGACAGAACAAAAAACAATTACAGGCTATACGTTTAAAGAAGTCATAGGGAATGTTTCTGGTACATTTACCCCAGAAGTACAAACGGTAACGTATGTTTATATTAAAGATATTCAAACAGGAATTGTGACTGTCAGCTATCAAGATACAGCTGGGAATACACTTGAGGCAGATGCTCAATTAACAGGGAATGTTGGATCAACTTATATTGCTGAACAAAAAACAATTCCAGGTTATACGTTTAAAGAAGCGATAGGAAATATAGCTGGAACCTTTACTCCAGAAATGCAAAATGTGAAGTTTGTGTATGTAAAAGATACACAAAAAGGAACAGTTATAGCTAGCTATCAAGATGAAGCAGGAAATTCAATTGCCGAAGATGTTCAACTAATTGGTAATAGTGGTGATGCATATACTACGCAACAAAAAATAATTGCGGGTTATACGTTTAAAGAAGTGATTGGGAATGCTTCTGGAACCTTTACCCCTGCTGTGCAAACTGTAACGTATGTGTATGTAAAAGATGCGCAAAAAGGAACGGTTACAGTAAATTACCAAGATGAAGCAGGAAATACACTTGAAGCCAACGTTCTGTTAACCGGAAATGTTGGAGATGCTTATACGACAGAACAAAAAACGATTGCGGGCTATACGTTTAAAGAAGTCGTAGGAAATACTTCTGGAACCTTTGCTCCAACAGCACAAACAGTCACTTATATCTATGTCAAAGATGTGCAAAAAGGAACGGTTACAGTGAGCTATCAAGATACAGCAGGGAATGCACTTGAAGCAGATGTTCTGTTAACTGGAAATGTTGGAGATGCCTATACGACGGAACAAAAAACAATTGCAGGTTATACGTTTAAAGAAGTCGTAGGAAATGCTACAGGAACCTTTGCCACAACAGCACAAACAGTGACCTATGTCTATACAAAAGATGTGCAAAAAGGAACGGTTACCGTAAAATATCAAGATGCAGCAGGGAATGAACTGACAGCAGATGTCCTGTTAACTGGAAATGTTGGAGATGCCTACACTGCAGAGCAAAAAACAATTGATGGCTATACGTTTAAAGAAGTTCAAGGGGATGCTGTTGGTGAATTTGCCAATGGAAATAAAGTTGTTATTTTCACTTATGACAAACAAATTCAAGCAGCAACGATCACCTTACAGCAATCGGGCTTTATTGATGCCACAAATAGAGGATATATCAAACCTAATTTTTATAAAGTGACCTATTATGACTTAAATGGCAATATAATGAAGACTGAGGAAATAAACAAAGATACAACGCTTGTAAATGAAACCATAACGAGTACGGTTGGTGATTCTTATAAAGTTTATTCAAAAGTCACTTATGAATGTTACTCAGTAGTGACAGGAGAACGTTTAATCTGGGGTGACTATCAATTAGTAGCGAATAATCCAGCACTAACTGAAGGTGTTTTAACAGGAACAACTTTAACGATTGAATACACGTTTAAAGATCTTTCTTGGCAATAATGAGTGTTAAAACGTGTAATCAATAAAATCCAGTGAATGGCATTTTTTAATGTTGATTTCAAATGAATTGCAGTAGATGAATGCATCTGGAGCAGAAGTAAAAATGATCAGTTGAATTGTGATGTATAAAGATGTTCACTACTAGTAAATAAAGTTTTAAATAGAATAAGTAAGAGAGTGAATTTAAACATAGAGGGCCTAACGAAATACGTTAGGCCCTCTATGCTTGTTTTTTGGCTGAATAAAGATCCACAGCCTACTCCTTTTAATTTAATTAAAAGGCTTAACCATAAGGAATATCTCCAAATGGTTTAATTTGGTTGAAAAATGTTAAATTAATAATATCTCCAATAATCATAAAAATACCTCCTTTCGTTAGAATAAAAACATATTACTATATTAATGATACATGTTAGTGTACAATTAATCAATAGTATTTAATAAAATATGAGGGGAAGTTATACAGTGAAATCATTAGGGGAAGTTATAAAAGAAAATCGTTTAGCAAAAAGGATTAATCAAAGTGATTTAGCAGCTGGGATTTGTACACAAGCGACGGTTAGTAATTTAGAGAATAATTGTTGTATTCCCAACTTAACAATATTGATAGCGATTTCTAACAGACTGGAAATTGATCAGAATTTATTGTTTGATTATGCATTAATGAATATCAACTACACAACTGCAGTCTTTAATCAGGTAAAGCAACTATGTGCAACTTATAAGCATATAGAAGCCAAAGAATTATTATTAAACGAAATTGATTTTAAAAAAATTGAATCAGCGTATGAAATTAAAAAATATTATTATTACTTAGGATTAACAGAATTAATAGGGAGTGAAAATTTTGTAGATGCACATTACTATTTTAATCTTGTTTTGTCAGATAAAACAGAAAAAAAATTAGATTTGATAGATGTTTTAGCTACAAATGGTGTTGGGATAGCTTATGTACTTACTTCCGAATATGATAAAGCACATACGTACTATGAAAAATCTCTTAAGCAACTAGAAGAATTAGTTGGAAATCTTAAAGAAATTGGGGATAGTAATGATGTGATGAGTATTTATTTTAATAGTGCTAAGTTTTACTCTCAAATTGAAAACTATGAGAAGGCTATTGAGCTGTGTAGCCAAGGGATTCTATTGCAACAAATGAATCATACAAGTTTTGAGTTAGATCGATTATTTTATGAGAAGGCTTTTAATTTAGTTAAACTAGGGAAAAAATCGGAAGCCGAAGAGTTTTATTTTCATGCAGCGACTTTTGCGATTTTAAATAAAAATACGATAGTTATAGAATCTATCAAAAAGAATGTTGAAGCTTTTAATTTGCAGACATATAACTATTTTTAATCGGGAGATTATTTATTTTGAAAAAATAGATGAATGTATCTGGATTAAAAGTAAAAAATCAGTAGTAAACTGCTTACTTAAATAAATACAAATAAAAAAACTGCTTTGGATGAATTCTTTCATTTAAAGCAGTTTTTTGTTTAGATTATGAACCTAGTTAACGTATCTCGTTTGTTGTTAACGCTTGTTTTTTTGTGACTGAAGGAAGACAGCCGATATATTTCTGATAACATTTAGAGAAGTAAGAAATGTTTTGAAAGCCAATTTTTTCAGCGCACTGGCTGATAGTATAATTGCCAGTTAAAATTAGTTGTCGAGCTTGATGGCAGCGGAGGATATTGATATATTCCAACACCGTTTTATTCGTAATCTCTTTAAAAATACGACAAAAATGAAATTTACTAATACCAATTGCTTGGCAAATTAAATCAATGGGTAGTGGCTGAGTATAATGTTGTTTGATATAGGAAATGCCATCTTTTACAATTTGGATTTTATGGGCATTATCCGTGGGAAGACTATTTGAAAAACGATAATTCCGGTAAAGGTGAATTAACACTTCCATCAGTAAGGTTTTCACTTGTTTTTTATAGAGTTCTTGTTGGTCAGCTAATTCAAGAATAATCGTATCAAATAACGTGTTAAGAACAGAATCTTTAAGGTGATGTTGAAAATTGAAGCTAGAAATATCGAAACCGCAAGAATCCGTTAATTTCGTATCTAAGATAAAACAATAATACGTACACGTATCTGAAAGAGCTTGAATATCGTGGAGCTGATTGGAATTAATAATAGCAACTTCGCTAGGTGCTAATTGGAAAGTAGTCGTATTTGTAGTGATTTGCGCAGTACCTTCAAGACAATACAAAAATTCTAAACTCTCATGCCAGTGGATATAAAAATCGTTGATATGCTGATGACAGGTGTCAAGGTGGAAGATTAGTGGGAGTTCATTGTCATGGAAATCTAACATCTCATAGAGAATGGTTTCGTTTGGTGACAATAGGTTTGTAGTCATAGTTTATTCCTTTCTGAATCCGCTTTATTCTTAGTTAAAAGAATACCTTATTTTGTCTGAAAAAAGAATAGATAAAATTAATGGATGCCATGTAGTATTTTGTTTAATCTAAAAAAGAATAAAAATTAGATTTGTAAAAAAGCAAGAATGAGTTGTTTTTTAGCAATAATTGAGCTTATATCTAACTTTGAAAAGCTTTACACTGATAGAGAAATAACTAGAATAAAGGAGGAAAAAACATGAAACAGTATCCAATAGGTGTGATGTTAGAATCTTTTAAAGTTGATTATGATACCGCTTTATCGTTAGCGGTGGACGTTGGAGCTCAAGGAATTCAGGTATATGCAACTGACGGTGAGCTAGCTCCTAAAAATTTAGTAGGGGGAAAACGTAAAGCATTTTTAGAAAGAGTAGAAAATCATGGATTAGAAATTAGTGCGTTATGTGGCGATTTAATGATGGGTTTTGGTGATGCTAAACGTAATCCAGTGTTAATTGAAGAATCAAAGCGGATTTTAGATTTAGCTAAGGAATTGGGAACGAATATTGTGACGACTCATATAGGGGTTATTCCTGCTGATCCAACGCACGATCGCTATAAAATTATGCAAGAAGCTTGTTATGAATTAGGAACTTATGCGAATCAAATGGGCGCACATTTTGCCATTGAAACAGGTCCAGAAACAGCAAAAACTTTAGCCGGATTTTTACATGATTTGCCAGAAAAAGGAGTAGCAGTGAATTTTGATCCAGCTAATTTTGTAATGGTAACAGGAGATGATCCGGTCATAGCTGTGGATACTTTAAAAGAATATATCGTGCATACTCATGCAAAAGACGGGCGGAAATTATTGGATCGTGACCCTGAGATTATTTATGGAATTCATGGAGCAGTTGAAAAAGAAATAAAATTAGCAAAGGCTTTTATTGAACTACCATTGGGTCAAGGAGACGTAGATTTCCCTAATTATTTAGCAGCTTTAGATAAGATTGGCTACGAAGGCTATTTAACCATTGAACGTGAAGTAGGAAATCAACCAAAAACGGACATTCAAGAAGCCGTTATTTTTTTACAAAATCAATTTAAAAATAAAGAATGAAATGAGGAGAGCAAATGGTACAGAAGATTCGCGTGGGGATTATCGGAACAGGCGGTATTGCTCATGAACATATCAAAGCATATCAACAAATGGAACAGGTAGAGTTGGTTGCTTTTTGTGATATAAATAGTGAACAGTTAGCCAAAATGGCAGCACTTTATGGGATTCAAGAAACATATGCAACGAAAGAAGAACTGTTGCTACAGGCGGATATTGATGCAGTTAGTGTGTGTACTTGGAATGCAGCGCATGCGGAATGTGCGATTGCTGCGTTAGATGCAGGAAAGCATGTTTTATGTGAAAAGCCAATGGCCACTACTTTAGCTGACGCTATAAAAATGCAGGAAGCTGCTGAACGGAATCACCGACTGTTGATGATTGGATTTGTTCGTCGCTTTGGAAATGATGCTGAACTAATCAAGGAATTCATTGAGGATGATTTTTTTGGAGAGCTATATTACGGCAAGGCCACTTATTTACGCCGCAATGGAAATCCTGGTGGCTGGTTTGGTGATAAATCTCGTTCTGGCGGAGGTCCTTTAATTGATTTAGGCGTCCACGTTATTGACTTAATGCATTATTTAATGGGACAACCAAAGGCGGTTTCTGTTTATGGAGCGACCTTTCAAAAATTGCTGAATCGCCCGACTATTAAAGATTCAGTTGAGTATCAATCGGTTTCTAAAGGAGAGCAAGATATTTGTGATGTTGAGGATTTAGCAACAGGCATGATTCGATTTGATAATGGAGCCGTTATTTCAATTGAAGCAAGTTTTAGTCTGAACTTAAAAGAGGATGAAGGTAAGATACAATTATTCGGAACAGAAGCTGGAGCAAAATTAGATCCGGAGTTAGAATTATATACGAATATCAATGGCTATATGGCAGACGTAGAGTTGAAGAAACCAGTTGCTTTGCAAATGGATGGATTGTTTTATAAGGAGATTGCGCATTACATTGACTGTATTGCCAATGAAAAAGACTGTTTGGCTCCAGCAGCAGACGGAGTGCAGATCATGGCAATTTTAGAAGCCATTTATCAATCGGCAGCAACAGGACATGAAGTCATTATTGAGGAGTTGGCTAGCAAATGAAAATCGCGGTAAGCACGTATAGTTTTAATCGCCTATTAATTGAAAAAAAGGTCAATCAGCTTGAATTAATTAGTTTAGCAAAAGAAATGGGATTTGATGGGATTGAAATTGTTGAAATCCAACCACATGATGGTAGTAATCAAGTAGATTATGCAAAACAATTAAAAGCGGAACTAGATCGTTTAGAGATGCCCATAACTAATTTCACTTTTGGAGCAGATTTTTTAACTGGAAGTGATGGCGATTTAGCACAAGAGATTCAACGAGTGAAAGAACAGATTGATATTGCTAATTTATTAGGCGCCAAAAGTGTGCGACATGATGCAACTGCGGGTGTAGTGGGACTTAGCTTTGAACAAGCATTGCCAATAATTGTTGAAGGTTGTTTAGCAGTAACTGAATATGCAGCAACCAAAGGGATTCGAACAATGATTGAAAATCATGGTTTCTTTTCGCAAGATAGCATTCGAGTAGAACAATTGTATAGTGCAGTCAATCATCCAAACTTTAGTTTATTAGTGGATATGGGTAATTTTCTCTGTGTAGATGAAGACCCGATTTTAGCGGTTGGTCGGCTAGCACCATTAGCTGGTTATGCTCATGTAAAAGATTTTCATGTGAAATCAGGGAGTCAAGCGAATCCAGGAGCGGGTTTCTTTAGAACTCGTGGAGGTAATTATTTACGTGGGGCAATCGTGGGACATGGAAATGTTCCTGTTGAGCAATGTTTAACTAGTTTAAAATCAGCTGGCTATCAAGGGGATATTGCGATTGAATTCGAAGGAATGGAAGATAACATTCCTGCATTGAAGATTTGTTTAGAAAATCTAAAAAATTATTTAAAGGCTTAAGCTAAATAAAAAATCTCACTTATGGCAATAAATTATTGTGACCTCCGAAAGTTAGACTTTTGGTCTAACTTTTGGAGTCACAACATTTAGTTCCGCATATGAAGCTTTTTTTTATAATAAAGGGCTGTGCAGTTGGGGATCCAACTGCAAGATAAGGTCAATAAGTGAAGCGACTCTACGAAGAGAGTGAGTCGAAGGCTCCACGAAACGAAAGAGTAGAGTATTGAGGTTAGTGAAAGCCCAGCATTTGTATGGATATACAAATGGTATCCGATAGTCGGCCCAATAGTGAGTGAAGGTTTTGACTTAGTAGTCAGAACTACAGATTTTGGAAAAGAATTCATCTTATTTATCTCAGCACCAATTTAGTAGTTAACTATTTATTGTAAACTTTTAATGACATATTATAAAAAAATAAATACGAACTATAAAAATTAATATGCAAAAAAAAGAAATTCAGTAGAAAAATTAAACTATACCCAAAATTCTACTAATTATTTATTAGAATTTTGTTTTTTTACGTTTACATCGATGAGGGCGTATGATTTAATTAAATTGATACCTGTTATTAAATATTAAATCATAAAGGAGTGAATCAATGCTGACTGTTGAAACCAATACCACACAAGCTGATAAGCATGCTGCGGCCATTCAAAAGAGTGTAAAAGATGCTAAATTCCCTAAAAAAGAATCACCTACCATTACGTATTCTGACGGCAGATCTGTTCTACAAGCACAAGAATGCATGGCGACCTTTTCAGCGCTACTTAGTACATTAAAAAGTTCAGTAAATACTGATTGTGATCACATTAAAGAAATTAATCAGACGTTTGTAGATAAGAATGAAACTCTTGAAAAGGGGTTGATCAAGATTGGCTAAAGAATGGAGTATCCTTTTAAAGAATAAACGATACGAACTTGAAAAAGCCGATGATGAAGCCTATAAACTACGGAACCAAAAAGAGCATCTGGCAGATTTCATTACACAATTTAAAGCCTTTCACTATAACGAGTGTGCTTTACTAGAAGAGGAAATGGAACTTTGTGCGCACTCTGACGTTCTTCCGTTTATAAACACTCAGTTAACGGAAGTCGAAGACCAGCATTCAAAGCAGTACAGGACTCTTTTAAGGTATCAAGAAGAGTTTGAAATGAAGATACAAGAACAATCAAAAGAGACTAGTAAAATTGAAAAAGAACTCACAGCCTTAGAAAAAGAGGCTCGCTTATGACAAAAATTGATATTCAAGAGCTAGATATGTTTCTTAAGCTACTTGTAGAAAGCAAACAAGCATTGGAACTAAAGTTTATTCAAGCAGAGAATGCCGCCACAAGCTTCTCAAAGGAAAAGAAATTAACTGGAGTAGCTTGGGGTTCAGCCAAAACACATTTTACTGATGGCTATGGCCCACTATTTGAAACTTTTGACACCACTGCGCAGCTGTTAACGGATCAATTCAGCACGTACCAGTTTAATTTCTTTCAGGAAGTGACAGGAGGGTATGTTAAACTGGATACAGCAGAGCTGGAAGATTTGGAAATACGGATGCAGCAATTAGCTTCCTATAAAGCAAAGTGGCTGCAAGATATGGCAGATCAGCTGGCTGGTATTCCAGGTATTGGCAAATTCTTTGATGACTTTAGTTTGAAATCTACAACCAAACAAGTTCTCTTGTTACGTAAGTTTCAAGAATTTGAATTTAAACACCAGAATGACTTTGATGAAATTGCCCAAACCCTCTATTATTTAGGTATAGGACTTGAAGCAGTAGGCAACAAGAAGAACTTTCAAGGAGACACGAAAGGCTTTTCTAGTCCGAATTATGCCAATGAAGAATGGTTTAAACACGTGACAAAATTCAACAAAGACAATGAAGACAAGGTAAAACAGATTAAAAAAGACGATGCGTACATTGCTGCAGCGAATGCCGAAATGACGGCACAAATAATCAATGCCCAGATTAATTTGAACCAAATGAATGATACAATGATGAATGAGATGAATCGCTCTTATTCTCCTGTATATAACTCTTTAAGTGCTAAAATGTGGTTTATTTCTGAAAGTGGATGGACTGTAGAGTATGGGGAACACTATGGAAAAATTGGTAATAAAAAAGTATTGTTGCCATATGTGATTTATATAGATCCAAATGGTTATAGATATACTACAGATGGGTATGGAAGAATTACGAGTGTTAATGGCGAGCTGTTGCCTGGTAAAGGTGTTCGTAATACTTACGCACAGAAAATAGTTGGTGGAGTTGACAGACTTCCTATGGATGATGGTGGACACTTGATTGGTTCTCAATTCAACGGATCTGGACAAATAGACAATTTAGTCGCACAACATAGTGGGATCAATAGATCAGGTGGAAACTGGTATAAGCTCGAGCAAGAATGGGCAGCAGCTTTAAAAAGTGGGAGTGCAGTTAAGGTAAAAATTATTTCAAATTACTCTGGTGATAATCTCAGACCAACAGATTTTTTTGTTACTTATTTTATAGATGACATGAAGTTTACTGTAGAGATGCCAAATTCAAAATAAGAAAGCAGATGAAAATATGGAAAATGAACTTGATCAATTATATGCTGCATTAGCAGAAAAAATAATTTCTATGGTGCCTGTAAATTGGAATAAAATATACTATTTGGGAGAAGTTGCTAAAGAACGAGAAAGTTGGTCTTCAGTATTTTATTTTGAAGAATCGGATACTCTTAAAATGATAAAGTCAAACCATATTACTGATGAATATGGTGTATCAGAAACTACTTATTATGAGCTATTAAGAGAATTGAGCTCAACTATGCTGGATATTTATGCTTGCTTTGAGAAGAATGAACAACCATTGTGGGAACAATTACACTTGAATTTAACTCGTGATGGAGCAATAAACATCGAATTTAAGTATGATGTACAATCAGAAGAAAGTGGTAGTCATCTACGTAGAGAAATTGTTTGGGCCTATGAAGTAGTTGGCATCGTACCTAAAGAAGGCACGTATTTAAAAAAAGTCCTAGATGATTATCTAGAAAAGAAATAGTCTTAAAATTAAGGAATGTTGAAGTCCGGAGAACATAATGGGCTCGTTCCAATTTCCCGTTTATAACCTGTTGAAGCATCAGTATTACTCAATGATGCCTTTCATACCATAATAAATAGGAGCGTCAAAAGGAAGCCCAACAGAAGCCCTATAAAGTTGAATCACTGCCACTGTATTTCCAATAGTTAATTTAAAAGGTTATTAGATGTTCCAGAAACTTATAAAATGAACAATATTGGCCAAAAAATACTAACTCCAATAACAAGAGAACTCACACCATTATTTAACTATTTTGAAATCAAAAAAATTAAGAAAAAGGACGTGACAGAGGTGTTGTTGTTTTTCTTAATTGGACTGAAGACTAAAAAATATAATTAACCTTTACTTTTATAATATATTAAAAAAGGAGGATTTATGAAAAATAAAAAAATTTTATTTTATTCAGGTTTATTTAGTATCGTTTTGTTAATTGGAACAAGTTATTTCCTAGATAATTTTGATAAAACTGAAACAGCAATTGCAAATGAAGTCCCTGCTCCTGTATCAAAAGAATTTATTGATACTAAAAAACAAATGGATCAACAATTACAGGCTCAAAAAAAGCAAGCAGAAATGACTAATACTGTGGTTTTACCTTCAGTAATTCCTGCTCCTACCGTTGCTGAGAATCTAGAAGCTACTACAAAAGATGAAATAACAACTAAAATGTTGAATTCTGTCGACTATTTTAAAAGTGCCAAAGGTAATTTAACCTACTATAGTGAAAGTCACGAAGAGTTACGCTATTCACTTGATTTTGCTATGACAAATGATGACTATACTTTGTCCTATGAAAAATCAATTGCTAATAGCAATGTTGGTGTAGGTGTTTTTGACGGAACTAAATTAGTTCGCTATGACTTTGTGAACGGTAACTTAAATAAAAAAGATAGCTATTTAACAAATGACACAAATATTGATTCTTCAACTTATAAAGGAACGACCATTTCCGATCGTATTACTTATGGAAGTGACGGGATTCCGATGGCTAATTATCGATTTGATTCAACCTATTTAGGTAGTGCTAAACAAGCGTTGTTACCAGAAAATTTGACTATTGGCCTATTAGAGAATTTTTCAAATTGGGACATTATTAGTACCGAAAACTTTTTAGGACTTTCAGTACTAAAGATTACCGGCATTTTACCTCCTCATTATGCTGAAAAATATTCTGCTGAAAACTTCACAATGAAAGTGGATTCTAAAACAGGAGTATTAGTACAATTTCAAGCTTTAAAAAATGAAAAAATTATGGAAAATATGGAAGTCCATGAGTTGTTATATAATTCTGAGCTAGATAGTCATGTATTCACAGACACCGAGGAGGATATTCTGAATGAGCTTAAAAATTAAAAAGAAGCTATTTGTTTTATTTTTCATTAGTTTTCTGCTTATATCTTCAACCATAGAAACTTCCCATGCTTTTGCTGGTGAGCTGCAAGTGGACAACCCGGAACCTCTGGTGTGATAGATGGTTCTTGGGCATATAGAAGTGGTGGGATTTTCGGAGATCATCGCTTTTTGACTTCCACTTACGGTATATACGGTTATCAAACGAATGGATTTAGTGGTAATGCTAATTACTATGTTTATTTAAATAATTCAACTTTCACCGGAACTGCAGTTTATTCATATGGACTTGTAGAAGTACCTTTACAAACAAGATTATTAGACCAAAACACTGCGTTTGGAGGTTATAATTTAATTGGAAGTTTATAGCAGTCAAGGGCGCAATGGTATTGTTTCAGTCGCTAGAGATGCATCTCGTATAGGTTCTATCGGTACCGACTCAATTAAATTAGTATGGTAGTTATTTAAAGTAGAATATCTATATGCTTTTTCACAAGGAAAATCCTGTGAAACCCTCGTTCTCGACTAGACCAATTAAAATTCACAAACTTTCGCGTTGTGCCTCTTACGGGACGTGGTACTTGATAAAATAGGGATTATGTAAACTTTATAAATATCTCCTATTTTTTTGTTATTTAATAAAAATATAATCTAAATTTAGAATGAAATTTTGAGCCATAAGCATTAATTCGTATAAAAAAGAACAACGAGCTTCTTTATAAAAAATTTCCGTGTTAAAATACTTATATATTAAGTACTTGGCTCCATCCTCAATAACAAAAAAGAGGAGAGATAATCCATGTTAAAATATATAATTGCTAGCGGGATTGCCCTAAGCTTTTTCTATTTACTATCCGAACTATTTCTCAATGTCTTATCAAATATGCTACAGACTAAGAAAGAACTAGGAATTTCACTAACAACTCAAATAGTAAATAAAATAAAAAAAACAGACAAGGATTAACTACTCCTTGTCTATTTTTTTATTGAATACGACCAGATATAACTCTCCATGGACTCGTTCCAATTTCCCATTTATAACCTTTTGAAGCATCAGCATTACTCAATGATGATTTCATACCATAATAAATAGGAGCGTCAAAAGGGAGGCCAACAGAAGCCTCATAAAGTTGAATCGCCGACATTGCGGCACTGCCACCGTATTTCCAAGCTTTTACAATTCCAAAATCTACTCTATAAAAAGTCTAACTTTTTTGGGTCACAACATAGTCGATTGCATAAAGGAGATTTTTTATTTATTTTTTTTGAACCGATTCTCGTTTGATTAAGCTAACAGGAACAGTCTTTGAAAAATTCTTGCCGGTATTAGTCTGCTGGTTGATTTGAGTAACAAGTGATTCCGCTGCTAAATAACCAATTTGGTAGAAATTTTGTTCGATAGTTGTTAGTTGTGGGGAAACAAGGTCAGTCATTTGAATATTATCAAATCCAATTAGAGAAAGTTCTTCAGGAATAGCTAGCTTTATTTTTTTTGCTTCAGCCAGTAAACTCAAAGCAATGACATCATTTTCAGCGATAATACATGTAATACCAGCACGTTTCACCTCTAATAGGTACTCTTGAATATCTTCGCTATTATGTGAATGTAAAAATTGGTTTTTGTTTAGACTGCTAGAATAATCTTGAACTTGATGGTCATGCAAGGCTTTTAAATAACCTAGATAACGATCACGAACGGAACTATTTTCCAATAAATCGACAGTTGAAAGATAAGCAATCTTTTTATGTCCCATCTCCATTACATAATTTGTTCCTAAGACGCCACCTGTAAAATTATCGGATGTAACACTTGGGATTTTCGTTCCTTCCAATTTTTTATCTAACATTACAAGAGGAAAGCCATCTAGATGCAAATGATACAGCAAATCAATGGAATTTCCCGGTGATTCGGGATAAATAATCAACCCATCCCATTTATCTTTTGTTAGATTGGTTAATAACTCACGCTGACGTTGACGATTGCCCTCTGTTGAGTGAATCGTTAATTGATAAGGAGTTGTTTCTAGATAATCACTGGCTCCTTGAACATAATATTCTAAACCAGCAGCTTGAGAAAAAGGCAACATAAAGGCAATCTCATAGGTTTGCTTAGTTGAATGATTTTGATAAGTGACAAAACTTCCTTTACCAGGTGTTCGTTCAATTAAACCGTCATTTTCTAATTCAGTTAAGGCACGTTTGGCAGTAATTCGACTAACTTGATAGCTAGCAGTTAATTCTTTTTCAGTCGGAACTTGGGCGCCATATGGATAACGTTGGTTAATAATATCATTTTTTAAATGATCGTAAATGATTTGATAAAGAGGTTCTTTTTTCATGAGTTTGCTCCTTTAAAGAGTTTTCTATACAAATGGTATATTTTATTGTTTAACTATATCATTTATTTTTAAAAATGAAAAGAAGTATAACTTAAATAAGTAAAATAAATTCAGTCTAACTAAGAATCCATGTTCTCTTTAATACAAAGCGAGTATGAATTAACCTGAATAAAGAATTCATTTTCTTGAAAAGAAAAGCTAGACTTTTTAAATGATATATCATATAATGGTTTTGTTGATAAAAATGATATATAAAATGCAACTATAAGGAGCGAATAAAATGGTTTATACAGAAATTCCAACATCAGTTAAGAATTTAATGAATACGATTACAGAAAAGTGTGAAAGCCATCCTAGATGGGCAGAAAATTTCAATGCCTGTTTTGCAAATACATTATTAACAACGGTGAAACGTCATGAAGATGGGACAACTTTTGTGTTGACTGGCGATATTCCAGCGATGTGGTTACGCGATTCGACGGCGCAAGTTCGTCCTTATTTAACCGTTGCTAAAGAAGATCAAGATATTGCCGATATGATTGCTGGTTTAGTTGAAAAACAATTAGGTTATATCAATTTAGATCCATACGCTAATGCATTTAATGAAGCAGCAGATGGTGCAGGACATCAAGACGACCACACAAAAATGAACCCATGGATTTGGGAGCGTAAATATGAGATCGATTCATTGTGCTACCCACTACAATTAAGCTATTTATTATGGAAAGCAACAGGAAGAACTGATCAATTCAATCAAACCTTCCACGAAGCAGTGAAAAATGTCTTAGAAGTTTGGGAAACAGAGCAAAATCATACAAACTCTCCCTATAATTTTGTTCGAGACACGACTCGCGAAGAAGACACGTTAGTAAATGACGGTCTTGGTTCGCCGATTGCAGAAACTGGAATGACTTGGTCAGGATTTAGACCTAGTGATGATCGCTGTATTTATCATTATTTAGTTCCAGCGAATATGTTTGCTGTTGTTGTGTTGGACTATTTAACAGAAATTTATACGGATATTTTAAAAGATACAGCTCCAGTAGAACGAATTGAAACAGTGCGTCAAGCCATTCAAACAGGGATCAATCAACATGGTGTTGTAAAAAATCAAGCAAATGAAGCGATTTATGCCTATGAAGTTGATGGGTTAGGCAATTACAGTATTATGGATGATTCCAATGTACCCAATCTAATGGCGGCGCCTTATCTAGGCTATTGTTCAGAAACGGACCCAACTTATCTAGCTACTCGCAAAACGTTATTAAGTAAAGAAAATCCTTTCTATTATGAAGGGGAATTTGCTAAAGGAATTGGGAGTTCTCACACTCCAGAAAATTATGTGTGGCCGATTGCGATGGCAATGGAAGGGCTAACAACTAGTGATAAAGCTGTGAAGGAGCGTATTTTAAATACACTAGTTGCAACGGATGCAGGAACGAATTTGATGCATGAAGGCTTTGATGTAAATAATCCGGAAAACTATACAAGAGAATGGTTCTCTTGGGCGAATATGATGTTCTGTGAATTAGTAATGGATTACTTTGACATTCGGATTGAAAAATAAAAAGAATTTAAAGGAGCAAAAAAACATGAAAAAAGTTTATATTTTAGCTCATAGTCACTGGGATCGTGAATGGTACATGGCTTATGAACAGCATCATATGCGTTTAGTCGAGTTGATGGATGATTTATTGGAATTATTTGAAACAGATCCTGATTTTAATAGCTTTCATTTAGATGGTCAAACGATTATATTAGATGATTATTTACAAGTTCGTCCAGAAAAACGTGATTTAGTCCAAAAATATATTACCGAAGGCAAATTAAAAATTGGACCTTTCTATATTTTACAAGATTCATTTTTAACAAGTAGTGAATCAAATACCCGTAATATGTTAGTTGGGATGGAAGAAAGTAAAAAATGGGGCGCTCCGGTCAAATTAGGCTATTTCCCAGATACATTTGGAAATATGGGGCAAACACCGCAAATGATGCGTCAAGCTGGTTTAGATGTAGCGGCTTTTGGACGTGGTGTCAAACCAACAGGCTTCAACAATGTTGTAATCAATGATGAAAAATATGCATCACAATATTCTGAAATGTGGTGGGAAGGTCCGGACGGTTCAGAAATTTTAGGTTTGTTATTCGCTAACTGGTACAGCAACGGCAATGAAATTCCAGTTGATAAGGATGAAGCGAAAGCTTTTTGGGAAGTGAAATTAAAAGATGCTGAAGCGTATGCATCGACAGGACATTTATTAATGATGAACGGTTGCGATCATCAACCAGTTCAAAAAGATTTGTCAGCAGCAATCCGCACAGCGAATGAATTGTATCCAGATATTGAATTTGTTCATACTGATTTTGATACGTATATTACGGCTTTGAAGGATGCTTTACCAGAAGATTTAAGCACGATTACTGGGGAGATTACTTCTCAAGAAACAGAAGGCTGGTACACATTAGCGAATACTGCTTCTGCTCGTATTTATCTAAAACAGTGGAATACAAAGGTATCTCGTCAGCTGGAAAATATTGCAGAACCGTTGGCAACGATGGCTTTTGATGTTACTGGAGAGTACCCACACGATACGTTAAGTTACGCTTGGAAAACCTTGATGCAAAATCACCCACATGACAGTATTTGTGGTTGTAGTATTGATGAAGTCCATCGTGAAATGATGACTCGTTTTGAGAAAGCGAATGAAGTTGGGAAATACGTAGCTGATGAAGCCGCTGCTAAATTAGTTGCTGAAATTCAAACAGATCGTCTAGCTGAAAATGATAAGAAAATTATTCCTTTTGTTGTCTTTAATACAAGTGGCTCTAAGAAGACAGGGATTATGGAAACACGGATTGAACTGAATCGTCTACCATTTGGCAAAGACAGAAAACAACCACACGAACTTTACAACCAAGTTAAAAATGAAAAATTACCAAACTTTATCGTTAAAAATAGCCAAGGCACAATAGTGACAGCAGAGATTAGTGATGCAGGAGCTGAGTTTGGTTATGACTTACCAAAAGATAAATTTAGACAACCCTTTATGGCACGTTATGTAACGGTTAAGATTCCAATGGAACAAATGGCACCACTTTCTTGGGAAACATTTGCCTTAGTAGAAAGTACGGAGACACCAGTAGGACAAGCACGTACAATCGTTTCAGAGAATGGCAAGCAAATGGAAAATGCATTTATTCAATTAACGGTAGCCGACAATGGTTTAGTAACAATCGTTGATAAAGTAACAGAAGAAAGTTACACAGATTTATTGAACTTTGAAAATGTTGGGGATTTAGGCAATGAATATATCTTTAAACAACCGAATCATGACCAAGCAATCTTATCAGGAAACACAAAAGCCAAAATTACAGTGTTACATGATTCAGCAAGTTATGGTGAGATTGAAATTTGCCATCAATTGGAAATTCCAGTTGCCATGGAAGAACTGTTACTTGAAGAACAAAAAGCTGTAATTGAATTCAGAAATCGTCAATCCCAACGGTCTAAGCAGATGGCGACTTTTGAAATCCGTACGAAAGTTTTGTTAGAAAAAGGAAGTCAGCAAGTAAAATTTGCAACAAGCTTTAATAATCAAATGAAGGATCATCGTCTACGTGTACTTTTCCCAACAAATATTGCAACGAATGTGCATTATGCAGATAGCATTTATGAAGTTGCTGAACGTTCTAATACAGTTGATGCAGCTTGGAAGAATCCTACAAATCCACAACATCAACATGCATTTGTTAATGTGCATGATGGAACTCATGGTGTAACCGTAGCGAACTTTGGTTTAAATGAATATGAGATTTTAGCAGATCAAACAACCATTGCAGTTACATTATTACGAGCAGTTGGTGAGCTTGGTGACTGGGGCTATTTCCCAACTCCAGAAGCACAGTGTCTTGGGGAATCAGAAGTTCATTATGGAATTTCTTTCCATGGTACAGCAGACGTTACTAGAACGTATCATGAAGCGATGGTGGCACAAGTTCCTTTTAGTAGCTATCAAACGGAGATTCATACAGGTGAGCTGCCTGTTCAGCATCAGTATGCAGTAGTAGCAGGCGAAGATGTTGCCTTAACAGCATTTAAACGCAAAGAAAATGAAACCAATATTATTACTCGTTTATATAATTTGACCAATGAGCTTGCTGAATTTACGCTAGAAATTCCAGAAAAAACGCCAGAACTATGTAATTTATTAGAAGAGCCAATGGCGGGATCTATTGTGAATACAGCAACACCACATGAGATTATTAGTTATAAATGGAAGTAAGTAAGTAGGATCTAAGTATGTTTTCCTTGGTAAAGTCTAACAAGGTGAGCATACTTATTTTCATTTAGGTACTTTTTGATTTGGAATGCCTGTGATTTTACAACATTCAGTAAATCTCTGATGTGTTATTTTTCCAGCTAATTCATTAAAATTTTTTAGATAATCACGGAAAAATTATAATTAAAATATAACTATATATATTATAAAGGGAATATAGAATGGTTTCAATAAAAACAATGGATTTTTATTGAAAAATAGTGTGTAATTTGTTGAGTGGATAAGCATGATTCAGGTGCCTTTATTTTTATACAACCTTAGTGACTTCTTTTAATTGTTTTTAATAAAAGATAGCGCATTCACGGTAAAAAGTTTATACTATTGAAGAGACGTATAAAGGAGGATTTTTGCATGGCAATACTAGCATTTGATATGGGTGGAACAGCAGTAAAATATGGGGTTTGGTTAGATAACCAATTAACTGCACAAGGGAATTTTCCAACTCCAACGACATGGGAAGAATTAAAAACAACTTTTTTTAAAGTGAAAAATCAATTAGCTGAAAATTACACGATTACAGGAGTAGCGGTAAGTGCGCCTGGTTCAGTGGCTACAGAAGAAGGAGTAATTTATGGAATTAGTGCAATTCCTTATATTCACTTTTTCCCAATCCAAAAAGAAATGGAAGACCTTTTAGGAGTACCCGTTACGCTGGAGAACGATGCCAACTGTGCGGCTTTAGCAGAAGTTTGGCAAGGTGCTGCTAAAGGCAAACAGAATGTTCTTTTTGTAGTTATCGGAACCGGAATTGGTGGAGCTGTGATCGTGGATGGAAAGCTGCGTAAAGGAGAGCATCTTTACGGTGGTGAATTTGGGATAATGATTCTAGATAATGGGAGAAGTTTCAGTGATTTAGGAACCGCAGCAAATATGGCTCGCCGTTATTCTGAAGATAAAGGAACGCTTTTCACTGGAAAAGAAGTTTTTGAGTTAGCTGAAAAAGGAGAAGTCGATGCTTTAGCAGCCGTTCATGAACTATATCATTATCTAAGCCTAGGTTTATATAACTTACAGTTTACCCTTGATCCAGAAATGATAGTTATTGGTGGCGGAATTTCAGAAAAATCAGAGTTATTTACTGAAATCAATCAACGAATAGAAGCACGCTTTGTAGAAAAAGAAATCAACGATTTTCTACCAACAATTGTTCCATGTAAATACAAAAATGATGCGAATTTAATTGGTGCTGTTGCTGTCTTTAAACAGATTCATCCAGCGCTTGCGTAGTAGTACACGATATCTAAAAGACTCCTTTCTATGACCGTTATAGAAAGGAGTCTTTTTTATTTTCATTTTTAGGAAAAAATAAAAAGTGAAAATGAAATAGGACAATAGCTATCGTAGAATGAATTTGATATAATAAAAATAATAATAGAAGGAGTGTTATAAAATGGATGACTTAAATAAAAAAAGTGAATTTGAAAGTTTTTTAAAAACGCATGTAACAGATATGCAAGAGAAAAAAACTGCTACATATCAATGTTATGTTTCTAATTATCCAGAGTTACAAGAGTATTTCCCACACGTGCATAAGATTAGTATTATTGAAGAAATTCAATTATGTAAAGAAATTGAGAATGTTTATTTAACCTTTTTTAGTATTGCTGTACCAGAAGGTGACGTTTATGGAGAATATAAATTACGATCTATTGAAGTGAATGAGAAGTTATTTACTCTGAAAAAGATTAAAGGTCTGATTGAGAAAAGTCAGGAAGACAATGTAGCCAATATTTATTTAATGGAGGATATTTTAAAAAATAAACTCTTGGAATTAAACGAAGAAGCGATTTTATTTTAAACAAGAAGAAACTGAGAGCTACGTCTAAAAATAATAGAAACCACAAGAACTCGAATTTACAACGAATGAGTTCTTATGGTTTATGTTTTTATTTAAAGGATGTTCATTTATTATTTTTGAATCGAGAAGGGTAGCTCCTCAGCTGCATAATCTTGATGAACAGGAGCTAAACCCAACTGAACAGACATTTCAGCACCTGCAAGTAAATCTTTATGAGTGATAAATAATTTTTTGTAAGGGTGTTGATTTAATTTGAAATCAGCGACAAAGTTAGATTGTGGATTGTTATTTTCAGTTGTAACTTTGACGGTTTTGCCATTCGCTAAATCAATCTCAACTGTATCAAATAGTGGAATGCCACGGACGTATTCACCACTACCAGGAGTTACAGGATAGAAGCCCATTGAGCTAAAGACGTACCAACCTGCCATACTTCCATTATCTTCATCCCCAGGATAGCCATCAAATCCACTATTGAATAGACGAGTCATCATTTGTTTTAACACAACTTGAGAAGAAGCCGGTTCCCCAACATAGTTGAATAGATAAGGAATGTGGAAGCTTGGCTGATTAGAAATTGCCACTTGCCCAAAATCAACCCCAGCCATTTCGCTCATTTCATGAATCTCAAAGCCATAACCTAAAACATCAAAGTGAGGCGGCGTGTTACATAAATCTGTAATTTTTTTGAAAAAGGCTTCTGCAGAACCGTATTCATTAATTAAACCTTGGAAATCTTGGTAGACAGCAAAACTATTTTGCCATGCACTTCCTTCAGTATAGTCTAAGCCCCAGTCAAATTGATTGAATGGCGAACGGAATTTGCCAGCAGCATCTTTGCCACGCATAAAGCCAGATTCAGAGTCAAAGATAGTGCGATAATTTAAGGCGCTTTGACGATAATTCGCAGCAATATCGGTTTTTCCTAATAAGTTTGCTACTTGGCTAATACAAAAATCGCTATAAGCGTAATCTTGTGTATGGTTGACACTCTCATGATGCTTCGTCGTAACATAACCATATTTCAGATAATCTAAGGTTCCTTGGCGTCCATAGTGGGGATTGTCGCTTTGTTGCGTTGCGGCTTTTAGCATCGCTGTTAGGAATTGTTCCATTTTTTCTTGTGTTAGGATTCCTTTGACAGCAGCATCAGCAATGACAGCATCGATCAAAGTTCCTGGCATTAATCCACGTTCGTCGGGAGATAACCATTTTGGCAAATATCCTGCTTCTTTATAAGAATTTAAATAGCCTTCTAGCATTTCTTGATATTCAACAGGAGCAATCAAGGAATAAAGAGGATAGACCGTTTTATAGGTATCCCAAAAACCATTATTGGTGTATAAAACGCCGTTTGCTACAGCTTTAGCAGTTGTATTATAATGAATTGGCTGGTTTCTAGCATCTAATTCATAGAATTTTTGTGGAAATAAAAACATTCGATAAAGACAAGTATAGAAGGTTTTGACATATTCAGGATTTGTATGAGTGACACGGATTTTACCTAAATAATGATTCCAACGTTCAGCCGCGGCATCCTTCATTTCAGCAAAGTTTAATTGATTCTCACGTTTAAAATTCAATTCTGCTTGCTCAATACTAATATAAGAAGTTGAAAAATTAGCATGAACTTGACTTTGTTCAGCATCCAAGAAACGTAAAATAAAATGTTGACCAAGTCCGTTAGCATCGGTAGCTTGAACAAATTCGTCCTTCTCAAAATATCCAGTATTCGCTAAGTCAATCTTGTAATCAAATGTCATTGTAAAATATAGTCCAAAGTTCTCATCGGAGCAACCAGAAAAATTATTAATAAATCCTGTTACGGTTGACCCTTCAAGATGATACCAACTAGTCCCAGCAGTCGCGTTTAAGATAAAGCCAGCCTGTTCATTTGTTTGATAGTTAATCTGTAACTGACCACCGCGTTCTGCTGCAGTTAATTCAGTTGTAATGTTGTAACGTTGCTGCTTCACTTTTAAATAATGGGGTTGGAAGATAGCTTCTTCAGGGCGATAAGAGCTTTGATAGCTAAAAATATCACCTTTGATACGTGATCCTGCAACCGGTGTCATTAGGAAGTTAGCAAAATCTCCCATCCAAGGGCTTGGTTGATGACTAACTCGAATTCCTTGGAAAATGCGGTGATGAGGATTAAAAAACCAACTATTTTCGTTTGAGGTTTGAACAACATAGTGATTCATACCAAATGGAACGGTTGTATATGGAAGAGCATTTCCGTGAGAATAAGAATGGCTATTATTTGTTCCTTGTCGTGTGTCTACATAATGTAACATGAAAGTTCCTCATTTCATTAAATTTTTTCTTTTTTTAAATGATATATCAATAATTGGATTATAACATAAAAAAGAAAAGAGTATAGTGTTTTTTTTGATATTTATCTATTTTTAAAGTGTTTCATGATATATCATTTGTTTTTCGGTTATTCATTAAAGGTAATTTGAAAATGATTCATATGGACTTGAAAAAAACACTGAAAAATGGCAAGAAAAGGGCTTCTATTTTATCGAATCAAAGGCGTTGTTATTATTTTTAAATTTGGTATAATCAAGCTTAGTATTAACCATACAATATAACAGAAAAGTGTGAGCTATGAAAGAAGCGGAAAAACGATTTTAATAAAATAAGAATAAAGAAATGTACAACAAAAATGACGACAAAAAGTTGGGGGAATGAAAATGGAAGCAAATGGAGCAAGACATAGCAATATCAACAAGGTGACGCTTGGTGGTATTTTGGTAGCATTGGGAGTTGTATACGGGGATATTGGAACCTCTCCTTTGTATGTAATGAAGGCTATCGTAAAAGGGAACGGCGGTTTAGCTGGTGTTTCAGAAGACTTTATTTTGGGATCTGTTTCCTTAGTTTTTTGGACAATTACAATTTTAACTACGATTAAGTATGTCATGATTACGCTAAGAGCAGATAATCATGGTGAAGGTGGAATTTTTTCTTTATACACATTGGTTAGAAAGCAATCGAAATGGCTGATTGTTCCGGCGATGATTGGTGGGGCAACCTTATTAGCCGATGGAATGTTAACACCTGCAGTAACGGTGACTTCAGCAGTTGAAGGATTGAAGGAAATACCTGTTTTTCGAGATTTTTTTGGTGAAAATCAACATATTATTGTTATTATTGTTATTACGATTATTAGTGCATTATTTTTAATTCAACGATTTGGGACTGAAACAGTTGGGCGAATATTTGGCCCAGTAATGATGATTTGGTTTGCTACATTAGGAATATTTGGTCTAGTAAATATTGTACGAGATGTGAGTCTAATCCGAGCATTATCACCACACTATGCTATTTCTGTGTTATTTAGTAATGAGAACAAAATGGGTTTCTTTATTTTAGGTGGTGTCTTCCTAGCGACAACAGGAGCCGAGGCACTTTATTCTGATCTAGGTCATGCTGGTCGAAAAAATATCTATGCGACTTGGGGCTTTGTAAAATTCAGTTTGATTTTGAACTATTTTGGGCAAGCTGCTTGGATTTTAGATGCCAAAAATGACCCTGCGATGCTAGCTTTAACGGATATGAATCCTTTCTTCCAAATGATGCCAAAGCCATTCTTAATTTATGGTGTTGTCATTGCGACATTGGCAGCGATTATTGCGTCACAATCGTTGATTTCAGGATCATATACGCTTGTATCAGAAGCCATCAAATTAAATTTATTGCCACGATTACACAGCTTGTATCCATCCAGTTCAAAAGGGCAAGTCTATGTTCCCGCAGTAAATACGATTCTATGGGCCGTCTGTATTGGAGTTGTTTTGCATTTCCAAAGCTCAGATCGAATGGAAGCGGCATACGGTTTAGCAATTACGGTAACAATGTTAATGACGACTATTTTACTATTTAATTATTTAATCGAACGGAAAACACCGATGTGGATTGCTGTTACAATGTTAATCTTCTTTGGAGCTTTCGAGATGTCCTTCTTTATCTCAAGTGCGGTTAAATTCATGCATGGTGGGTATATTACAGTGCTAATTGCAGCAGTTATTCTCTTTGTGATGTATGTTTGTAATAAGAGTCATTCAATTAAATTGCGCTTGCTGGAATATGTACCGTTAGCTGATTACCGTGATCAATTAGGTCAATTATGCGAAGATGCGGATCGTCAAAAATATGCTACAAACCTAGTTTATTTAACTAATAGTCGTGATAAAGGTGAAGTTGAATCGAAGATTATGTATTCAATCTTGGATAAGCGTCCAAAACGAGCAGATGTTTATTGGTTTGTTAACGTTGTAGTAACCGACGAACCTTATACAGCAGAATATACTGTTGATAATATTGGTGGAACCGATTATATGATTAAAGTTCAGCTAAAATTAGGCTTCCGCGTTAGTCAAAAATTGAATGTCTTCTTGCGTCAGATTGTGACGGAATTAGTTGAAAATGGTGAAGTAGATATTCAATCACGAAACTATTCAACAATGCCTGATCGTAAAGTTGGCGATTTCCGCTTTATTATTATCCAAGAACAATTGTCGATGGAAATGGAATTAAGTGGGTATGAAACCTTTATTATGCAAGCAAAATTATTCTTAAAACGTCATACCGTTTCACCTGCTAAATGGTTTGGGTTAAATGTCAGTGACGTAGAAATTGAGAATGTTCCTTTATTCTTAGGGAAGAAAAAGACCTTGATTTTGAAACGTGTAGAGAAATAAAAATAAATAAATTAAGTAGCTTGAGATGAAATTCTCAAGCTACTTTTTTGTGTTGCTGGAAAAAGTAAGGTGAGCTAAGGGAGTCAACTGTTCAAATTAGTGAAATTGAGTTTAATTATTGCTACCAAATCCTTTCGACGGAACTATTTCGAGTGTAGCACAAATGCCTTTTTTGGTTGTCTAGCTTAATTTTATTATGGGCGAAAGAAAAAAATATGTGAAAATATTTTTAGAAATGTTGTTTTCACATATTTTTAATTTGACTAGCTTTAAACAAAACAATTAATTTGATAGAGATAAATTTAGTCTATTCTCCAGTCTGATTATAAACTGTAACTCGATTAGCAAAACGAATCTGTAAGATTGTTCCCCAGATTAAAGTTGTTAAAAGCACTAAAATAAATAGGTTTCCTAGTAGAACTGATAAAATAATACTTAATAAGATGGACAAAATCCCAATAATTAATAGCTTTAAAATTGAGCTAGTCAAAACCCATGAATTATCTTTTAGTCTTGTCTGTGTAAGAAAAATCGTTAATCCAACTAGAAAAAGTCCCGTAACTTGTAACATCATAAATCAATCCTTTCTATAATTAAGCTTCAGTAGCAGAAGACATTGCTTCAGCTTCAGTCTTTAATTGATTTTTCTCAAATAATTTGAAAAATGGATAGTAAATAGCTAGTGAAACTAAGAAACAGACAAAGACCATTAAACATGCGACAATATTCCAATTTGAGGTAACTAAGGCGCCAAATGGAGCGGGTAGTGTAAAGGGTGGTTTCACCATCATTCGTGGCATCCAACCTAGAACAGTCACAATATAGATTAAGATTGTATTTGCAATTGGGACTAAAATAAACGGTGCAGCCAGTAAGGGATTCATCACAATAGGAGCCCCAAAAATCAACGGTTCATTGATATTAAAAATACCAGGCAAAATCGACAGTTTCCCTAATTGTTTTAAGTAGCTAGATTTAGAAAACAAGAACAAGAAACATAAAGCTAGAGTTGCTCCCGTTCCACCCATTTGCGCGTACCATTGATAGAATTGTTCTGTAAAAATATTCGGCAATTGGAAGGCACTCACGCCACTTTGAAATAAATCAGCATTCTCAATAATGGCTTGATCCCAAAATGGGCGTATAATTGGTCCTAGAACGGCATGACCGTGAATTCCCAATGCCCAGAATAAACAAATTATAAATTGAGTTAAGATGCCGCCTAATAAATTATTCCCAGTTAAAAAGTTTTTTAATGGCATGATCAGGATTGTCAGTAAGCCATTTAGGTCAAAGTTAAAGAAATGACGAGGAATCCAAAAAACTAAGATAATAAATAATGTTGGAAGTAAAGCTGCAAAGGAACTAGAGACAACCGGTGGAACGCCATCAGGCATTTTAATCTCTAATTTGCGCTCTTTAGTAAAACGATAAATCTCGACAGCAACTAAGGAAGCTACAATTGCACCAAATAAACCTTGAGAACTTAGCGGTGCGATTGGAATATAGCGACCAGCATTCACAGCGTTGCCTGCAACATCCGTCCCTTCTTTTAAATTAATCGGTACGACCATTAGAATAGTTGCGAGCATGGCTAAGAACCCACTAGTAATGCCGTCTAACTTATATGATTTTCCTAAGAACGAGCCGATTGTAAAGGCTGAATATAAAGCCATAATGCCTACTGTATAACGAAAAGGAATATCTAAGGCAGCGCTATATGGAGCAATAAATTCTGCATAGCCATTGATAGGTATATTTAGTAAAATAACAAAAAATGATCCGATAATTGTCAAAGGTAAAATTGAAATAAGTCCATTACGAATAGCTTGTAAATGTCGCTGTTGTCCGATTGCATTTGCAAAAGGTAAGATTTTTTGTGCAAATTTTTCTAATAATTTCTCCATGTGAATCCCCTTTTCTTGTTTTATTTTAATCAGTAAATGAAGAGAATACTCTCTCCATTCACCTCTACTAATGATTAATCAAAGCCATTATTTTGACTGACTGATTTAAACCAAAGTCCTGATTTTTTAACGGTTTTTTTGCCGGTTTCTAAATCTAAACGATAGAAACCATAGCGATTTTTGTACGCATTAATCCATGACCAACAGTCTACAAATGTCCACATATGATAACCTAGACAATTACTTCCATCTGCGATTGCTTGATGCAACCAGACTAGATGTTCTTTTAGAAAATCAATCCGATAATCATCTTCCACACGATCATTTTCAATAAAAGCTTCTTCTCCTTGAATTCCAATTCCATTTTCAGAAACAAACCAATCAATGTTGCCATATTTTTCCTTGATAGTCATTGCAATATCGTAAATTCCTTGAGGATAAATCTCAATTCCTCTAGATGTATTCATTCGTCGACCAGGCATTTCATAGTTGTCAAAGAACCATTCGGGACTGAAAATACCCGCTTTATTTGGCTCATAATCTAACGCCTTCACTCGTCTTGGTTTGTAATAATTAATGCCTAATAAATCAATTTCAGTGGAAGCAATCAAATCCAAATCATTCTCCAATATTGCAGGCATTTGATGATAGGCAGTTAGAATTGGTTTTAATTCCGCTGGATAGTGCCCTAATAAAATCGGTTCATTAATGCTACGAGTATAAAATAAATCTGCCATTTCAGCAGCCTTTAAATCAGCTGGATTTTGACTTCGAGGATAGACTGGAATAACATCCATAATAATGCCAATCTTACTATCTAACTCTAGCTGACGGAAAGATTTCACGGCTTCACAATGAGCCAAAATAATATGGTGCAAGACAGTTGCTGCTCGTTTAAAATCAACGACATAAGGGTAATGACGATCATGAAGATAGCCAGCTTCAGCCGGAATCATAGGTTCATTGAATGTGAACCAATACTTCACACGATCTCCAAATAACGCAAAACATGTTTCAGCATATTTTTTATAGGCAGCAATTACGTCACGGTTTTCAAAACCACCAATTTCTTGTAACTTCATTGGCATATCAAAATGATACAAATTAATAAAAGGCTCGATTTTTTTTGCAATTAATTCATCAATTACCTGATTATAGAAAATAACTGCTTCTTGATTAACCTCACCAACGCCATCTGGAATCAAACGTGACCAGGAGATGGAAGTCCGAAAAGAGTTAAAATCAATATCGGCCATTAATTGAATATCTTGTTGATAGTCTTTGTAAAAATGAGAAGTATGTTCGGTTGTCACTCCATCATAGAAGCGATGATTGTAATGCTGAGAAGCATAATCCCAAATGTTCTGTCCTTTACCATCCCCTTTTTCAGTTCCCTCCGATTGTGTAGCACTTGTAGAGGCACCCCAGAAAAATTGTGTTGGAAATTCATATTTTTTTGTCATGAATTAAATCAATCCTTTCATTTCTAATTCGTTTCATTAGCTAAAAGCTAATGGATATAAGTTAACGTCACTTGCATAAAAACGTTTTCTTTTATATCATGATTATAACGTTATGCTGAAATAAGAAAAGGGTTTCAACAGAACTAGAAAATTGTTTGAAGATTAGACATTTATGACAAATTAGTTACACCATGTAACTAATTTGTAGAAGCAATTAAATGAATAAAAAGTGAGGTGATTCGATGTTATTTCTTGAAAAAGTACCAGATTTAAGCTCTTTTGATTTGCAAATCTATAAATACGTTTCCGAAAACATCGATAAGATTATTTACATGCGCATTCGTGATTTAGCAGAAGCCACTCATACAAGCACTGCGAGTATTTTGCGTTTTACTAAAAAATTTGACTGTAGTGGATTTTCAGAATTTAAAGTGAAATTGCAACTTTATGCAGCAGAAAAAGCTTTAGAAGTAGTAGATGATGTTGATGAAATGAGTTACATTGATTTTTTAACACGAGCGATGCAGCCTAGCTACAAACAAAAAATCCAACGGGCAGTGGAACTCCTTGCCAATAAAGAATTAGTTGTCTTTTTAGGTTCAGGATCATCAGAAATCATGGCACAATATGGTTCCCTTTATTTCTCAAATCTCTTCACATTAGCTTTGCGAATTGAGGATCCGTCTAACTATCCAATTGAATTTTTATCACAGAAGTTTTCAGAACAAATCTGTATCATCGCTCTGTCAGTTTCAGGTGAAACGCAGGAGGTGACAAACTACTTAAAGCATCTAAATACAAGCCACTGTAAAGTCATTTCCATTACCAATAGCGAAAATTCTACAATTGCAAAATTATCAGATTTAAATATTCCCTACTATATTAATCGGGAAACTATAAAAAAAGATCGTGAGCATCCAGATAAAACCATTGAATTAACCTCACAATTACCAGCTGTTTATACAATTGAAGCAATTGCGAAGGCGGTTCGGAATTCATTAGTAGCAGAAAAAAACTAAAGATTTATATTGACTATTTTTCGATAGTTTCATATGCTTAATAAAAGCGACTGAGAGGGAGTTAGTATGAAATCAAAGGGATTACTTTACGTTGAGATTGCGAATACAATCAAAAATAATATCTTGGAGGGCATCTATCCTGTAGGTAGCCAAATTCCAACTGAGAATGAGTTAGAAAAACAGTTTGAAGTTAGCAAAATTACTGTTAGAAAAGCGATTGAAATTCTTTCAGGTGAAGGTTATTTAGAGAAGAAAAGTGGTAAGGGGACTACTGTTTTAAGCAATCGTCTATTTAATAAATTATCAAAGGCGGCTTCCTTTTCAAGTATGATTGAGGAAAAGGGACATCATTTAAGCAAAGAGATTTTAGCTGTTGAAAAAATAAAAGTGGATCCTAAAGAGTCAGAAATTATTGCTGCATTTGGTGAAGAAGCCTATAAGTTAACACGTTTTTATCGTTTAGATCATGAGCCTTATATTTACTTTGAACATTATTTGCCGATGCTAGGTGAAGAAGCTGTGTTAGCTGAGATTGGTGAGATTTCTTTATATAAATGGTTAGCAAATTATCAAAAATTAGTCAGTAAATTTCAAGATAGCTTTGCTGTTGCCCCAGCGGAGTCCAAAATACAAGAACTACTGCAAACTGAAAGCCCCTATTTATTAAAACGTATTCGACGCTCGTACGGTCAGTCAGGTGAAATTATTGAGATTTCTCATGCGATGTATGATACAGATAAGTATCCTTACATGATTGAATATGAGATTTAGTTTTTAAATAGCATAGCCTTTGTTGAAACTACTCTAAAACTAGATGAGTAGGCTAAACAAGGCTAAGCTGTTTTTTTATTCCACACATATATAGGAAATAATTTATTTACATAAGTACGTCCTAGGAATTATCTTTTTTATGAGGAAGTCTTAAAAAAGATAATCAAAACAAGTGCAATTGATTCTAAGGGGAAATTGGCTGAATTTGCCCTTTCTATCAAAAAAAATCCCTTAAATTGCCAAATTCATGCAAATAAAACTCCTTTAAAATGAGCTTTTGCACTTATCAAAGTGCAACTATATAGTATTGTAATCAGTGTTAAATCTAGATATATTATGCATGTAAGGGGTTTCGATAATACATGCTAGCAGACAAGGAAAGGATGGATGTAGGATGCAGGTGCAATTGTCCAAAAGAGAAATTAAATTAATTCTAGCGTTATTAGATACGGAAGCCTCTGTTACAACAACTACAATCAAATTAGCTACACAATTCCAAGTCAGTGTCCGCACCATTAAGTATGATTTGGAGAATGTGAAAATATGGTTTGAACAAAAAGGAACACCCTTATCCACACAAAGAAATAAAGGCACTTGGTTAGAAATGACAACGTCAAAGCGTATCGAATTAAAAAATGAGATTCTGCAAGTAGAGCGTTACGATTTATTTCCAGATCAAGAAATTCGAGCAAATCAGATTATTACCTTGCTGTGCCTACAAAATGAATTCATTACAACGTTAGAGTTAGCGGATCGATTAGAAGTAAGTAAGAATACGATTGTCGCTGATTTAGAACGTGTGGAACAGATTGTTGGTGCATACGAATTAGTTTTAGTTCGCAAAAATTATTTTGGGTATACTCTTGATGGTCCAGAACATCAAATTCGGTTATTGTTAGAAGCTGTCATCCAAAAAGAAATAACGGATTACGACATTTATACAATTATGAATTATATAACGGAACAAAGAAATGCTCCAAATACCAATGCGTTAAAGCTAGCAATGCAAACAGATATGTTAAAAATTTATCAAGCAACTGTTTATGAAATCTCACAAATCATGAGTCAAGAAATGATGGAGCAATTCAATTATAGTGAAATTCTATCAATTATTTTGCGTGTGACTTTAGCGACAGCACGGATGACCATTAATCGAACGATTCATAGCTATAAGATTCTTGGAAATCATCAATTGTTAGCAGAAAATCAAGAGTTGCCTTACTTATTAATGAAGCAAGTTTTTGATTTGTATCATTTTCCCATTCTTGAAGATGAATATATTTACATTTGTAGTGATGTGTTGATGGTCTATGAGGAAAAAAATATTGCTGAGTTAACCCGTAATATGATTGAGCTGGTAAGCGAGAAAGAACAATTGCCTTTCAATGAAGATAAGCAATTGTTTACGAATTTATTTGCTCACCTTTCATTAAAGTTGCATAAAAAGTATCTTTTTGTTAATGAATACAATCCTTTTATTGATGATATTAAAGCAAGGTATCCTACGTTGTTTAAGAGCATTATGGAGGCCTCAGCACAAGAAATCTCTAAATCCGTTTCAATCACAAATGATTCTTTTATTGCCTACATCGCACTACATTTTTTAGTTTCATATGAGAAATTATCCATTAATCGCAGTGTAGCACGAATTGTTTATGTTTGTTCAACAGGTTTAGGTGTGACGAGTCTGATTCAACAGCGCATTATGGAAGAAGTTGCTAATGTTGAAATTGCTAGCTTTGCATCAGTTTTAAAGGTAAAAGAAGTCATCCAAGCGGAAAATCCAGATTTAGTTGTCAGCATTTTTCCAATTGAAAACTTGCAAGTCCCATTTATTAAAGTGAACCCGATTCCAACCAAATCGGATATTCAGGCGATAAAAAAGACGGTTGAAGAAATCTTAACTACATCAGGCAATGCTATGAGTAGTTTGCCACGATTGGTAGCAAGACGACAAGTTCCTAATAAAACAGGTAACGAAGACCAAAGTCGTGATTTGATTCTAAAAGGGTTTGTCGTATATGAAGAGTTAAAAAAGCATTTTAGCCAGCGAATCCAGATTGGATATGAAGAAGCCTTTCTATTACACGTATTTATGATGGTGCATCGAATTTATTTTGATTCCCAATATGATAACGAAGGCAATGTTGCCCCAGATAGTTTGATTCAATTTGAAGAAGAGGTTACAGCCATTGAAAGCATATTTGCTAAAAATGATTTGACCATTAATAAAGCTGAAATTACGGCCTTATTACAATATATTAGCAATTGAGGAGGAAGTAAGTTGGAACATAAGTTGATAACAGAGGCGGTTAAGGGGATTCTTACAGAGGCCCAATATCCAGTTGAAACAGAAGCAATTTTGCATTTTGCTTTAAACAAGATGGAAGAACAGGGAATTTACCCAACGGAAGTACAATTAGTTGTACTGACTAATCATTTAGGTGAGATGGTTCGTCGTTCAAATGAAAATGAAGCAATTATGAAAGTCGATCCTGCTATGTTTAGTGAAGTCTCTACAGAAGCATTAGCTATTTCAGAAGATATTATGAATGAAATTGGCAATCTAGCAATTGATGAAAAGTATGTTTTATCGATTCATTTTGAAACAGCAAAACAAAATACAGCAAACTAAAAAATTAATATAAATGGAGGAATTTAGTATGGTAACAGTAGTAATCGCAGATCGTTTAGGTAAAGGACAAAATGTTGCAAAAGGTGTTGAAGCAGCTGGTGGAAAAGCCGTTGTTGTTCCAGGTATGGGTGCAGATATGCGTTTAGGCGATGTTATGCAACAAGAGAATGCTGATTTAGGAATTTCATTTTGTGGTAGTGGTGGTGCAGGAGCATTAACAGCTGCAACGAAATATGGCTACCCTGAACGCCATGGTATGCGTTCTGTTGAAGAAGGTATTACAGCAATTAATGATGGAAAAACAGTTTTAGGTTTTGGTTTTATGGATCAAGAAGAATTAGGCAAACGAATTGTAGAGGCCTATGTAAAGAAAAATGCTTAATCAAATAAAGTAAATGAAAGAGGAGTGATTCCGTTGTCAGATGTAACGAAAAAAAGTAGACAAATTGTACGAGTAGAAGGAAAAGCTGAGAAAAAAAATCAAGCCTTTTCTAATGCTTTAAATCAAATTCATGGGAAAGTCTTAAAAGAATCTGATGATGTAACATTACGGATTGAACCAATTGATACTAAAATTGTATTAGCCGAAGAAGAACGTTACACTGAAAAATTCTTGTTTTTCTTTTTACCACGAACGCGAGTGAACTATCGGGTAGTGTTAGATGTAGAAATTGAGATTACGTTAATTTCTGTGAATGAGGTTCAATTTGCTACTACTAATGTTACTAGCCCAACTGCACTTCCTCTTCCTAGCTTTAAGAAAAACAAACTTCCAAAGGAGGAAATATAGATGGCAATCGTAGTAATTTTACTTAAATCCTTGCTGATTGGTGGACTTGTAGGTTTTGCAGCAGGAGCAGGAGCAGCTCGAATGTTTCATGCACCAAAAACACAAGGATTAGGAGCTTTCCGTACGTTAGGGGAAATGAATGCTTGTGAAGGAGATGCGGCTTCACATTTTTCATTCGGTTTAGGCTTCTTCTTTAATGCATGGGCATCAACAGTTGGAGCAGGAGCATTCACGCAAGATGTGACACATCGGGTGATTCCAAACTGGGCAACAGCAGCATTATTATTCAAAAATAAAAATATCGAAGAAACAATGCACAACCCGAAAAAAATGGGGATTTATAGCGGAATTATCGGTATGGTGTTAGTTGCATTCTTAAATACAACAGCATCAGCAATTCCAGAAGCTTTACAAGTAACTGCAGTAGCTGTTTTAGTACCAGCAGCAAACCTTTTAATCAATACAGTTATGCCAGTATTGTTCTGGTTAGCAGCAATTGATGCAGGAAAACGTTCTGGCTTATGGGGAACGATTTTTGGTGGTTTATCTGCAATGGTTATGGGCAACGCAACACCAGGTGTCGTACTAGGGATTTTAATCGGAAAAGGCGTCGATGAGATTGGCTGGAACCGTGTAACAAAGAGTATGATGGTAGCTGTAGTCATTCTATTTATCTGTAGTGGTTTCTTCCGTGGATTTGATATGGAAATGCTTGAAAGCTTTAGATTACAAATTCCACAATGGTTAGAAAATGCACATAATATCTTTAGTGTTGGGTAATTAAATAAAATTGAAAGTAGGAAACATAAATGAGTGAAAAGTTAGAAAAACCAAATTTTTGGTATGCTGATTGGTCTTTTCCGATTTTTGTAGGGTTGTTATCAGCAGGCGTTTTTGCTGGAACACATATGTATTATGTCTACGGAGTTGGAGCATTTAATGAAGTGGCAATTGTTGCTATGTTAAAAGCAGGAATGGATGGCGGTTCTTATGGAGCAGCTGCAGCTTTTGGAGCAAGTTTCTTATTTGCTCGTATTTTAGAAGGTTCATTAGTTGGGATTTTAGATTTAGGTGGATCGATTTTAACTGGAATTGGGATTGGAATTCCAGCAATTTTCTTAAGTATGGGAATTGTTGCGCCAGTTGAGAACTTTGCTTTAGCGTTAACAACAGGTTTAATCTGTGGTTTAGCAACGGGTGGAATTATCGTATTAATTCGTAAATTTACAATTAATCAATCGAATTCAACATTTGGTGCAGACGTTATGATGGGAGCTGGAAATGCTTCAGGTCGTTTCTTAGGTCCACTAATTATTTTAAGTGCGTGTGCAGCTTCAATTCCAATCGGGATTGGTGCAACAATTGGCGCAGTTGTCTTTTATGTATGGAAAAAACCGATTGCTGGTGGTGCAATCTTAGGAGCAATGATCTTAGGAGCTATTTTCCCGATAAGCTTAGGCTAAAAATTACTATTGTTCTAATTTGTGCAAAAAATATCTTTGATTCGTGCAAGAATTATCTGGAATCCGTTTACATTTAAAGATTATAATGTTATATTGAATTAAGTAATTATTATAATTTTTTATTAGGAGGAAAGTTTGTGGATAAATTTGTTAACTTTTTAGAATTAAAAATATTACCAGTCGCAACAAAAATAGGGTCGCAACGTCATATGACAGCAATTAGAAAAGGGATTATTGCAACCATGCCTTTAACAATTGTCGGATCATTTTTCACGCTTTTATTAAATATTCCAATTGAATCAATTGCAGCAATGATTGATCCTTTTAAACCTATTTTAGATGTACCGTTTCGTTTTACAATCGGAATTTTATCTTTATATGCAACGTTTGGAATTGCCTCTTCATTGGCTAAAAGCTATAAGCTTGATAGTCTAACGAGTGGGATTCTAGCTGTACTAGCATTTTTAGTTGCAACAGTTGTCCCTGTTCAAGTGGTTGAACCTGTTGAGGGTGTTATTGCAGCTGGACGTTATATCAATATTGCTCAACTAAGTTCAGCTTCATTATTTGGAGCGATTTTAACAGCAATTCTATCAGTAGAAATTTATCGTTGGATGAAAGAAAAGAACATCACAGTAAAAATGCCAGAAGGTGTTCCACCTGAAGTTGCTAATTCTTTTATCGCTTTATTACCAGCAGCGGTTATCTTAATTCTTTTCTGGGTCATTCGTCATGTTTTAGGTTTTGATATTAGTGCAACATTAAGTACCATTTTAATGCCATTGAAAAATATACTTGCAGGAAATAGTCTATTTGGTGGATTATTAACGGTTTTCTTAATTACCTTCTTCTGGGTATTGGGAATTCATGGTCCAGCTATTATGGGGCCAGTAATCCGTCCTTTCTGGGATATTTCAATTGCTGAAAATACAGATGCTTTTGCAACAGGTGCTAGTGCGAATAACTTACCAAATATCTTTACAGAACAATTTTTACAATGGTTTGTTTGGATTGGTGGAGCAGGGGCAACGTTAGCGTTAGTCGTATTATTCTTATTTTCAAAATCAGAATATCTAAAAAGCTTAGGTCGTTTATCTTTCTTACCAGGTTTGTTCAATATTAATGAGCCAGTTATTTTTGGAGCACCAATTGTAATGAATCCAATCTTAGGAATTCCATTTATTTTAGCACCTTTAATTACAACAACATTGTCTTATTTCTTAACCATCTCAGGAGTGGTTCCAATGATGGCAAGTCGCTTACCATTTACCGTAATTTCACCAATTGCAGCCTGGATGAGTACGAACTGGAGCATTATGGCAGGAGTCTTAGTCTTAATTAACTTCGCTATATCTATAGCTATCTACTATCCATTCTTCAAAGTCTTTGAAAAACAACAATTGGACCGTGAAGCAGCAGCGAAAGCGGAAGAAATTGCCGCTTAATTCAAATTAAATGAGAAGGGAAACGAGAGGTTAGGAGTTCATCTAACCTCTTTGGTGCCAGAAAATGATGAATACTATTTATTTTATTGGTTTTATAGTTTATTTTCTCTTTTGTCAGTATTTAGTTGAGAAAGAAAAACTACCTGCTAAATTACTTGAATTAGGTGCCTTTAAACTAGTTTTATTAGGTGTTTTGGCAATTATTCTTAGCGGAATTATTGGTGTTTTAGTGAAAATTCCAGTACTATTGGTGACGATAGTGACTTTATTTGTAGCCAGTGTGATTGCTGGAAAATATCGTAAAGTATTTACGAAAATGGAAGAGGGAAATAAGATATGATGAGAAGATTAGGTGTTTCAATTTATCCAGACCATAGTGATGTAAAAACAGATGAAGATTATTTAAAACGAGCGGCTAATTATGGCTTTTCAAGAATTTTTATGAGTATGTTAGAAGTAACTGAAGGCAAAGAAGTAGTTGCTGAGAAGTTTACTCATATTATTCATTTTGCAAAGGACCTTGGTTATGAAGTGATTTTAGATATTGCGCCAAATATTTTTGATGAACTGGGAATTTCTTATGATGATCTAGCTTTCTTCCACCAACTAGGAGCTGACGGAATCCGTTTAGATGCTGGTTTTGATGGCAATAAGGAAGCGACAATTTCCTTTAATCCTTACAATATGATTATTGAATTAAATATGAGTAATGATGTTGCTTATTTAGATAATATTTTAAGTTATGAAGCCAATCGTCCATTTTTATATGGATGTCATAATTTCTATCCACAAAATGGCACAGCATTGCCATTTGATTTCTTTATGAAATGTAATGAACGATATAAAAAACAAGGAATGCGTACCGCTGCTTTTGTGAACTCTCAATTTGGTGATATTGGGCCATGGGATATTAATGATGGCTTGCCGACGCTGGAGATGCACCGTAATCTACCAATCGAAGTTCAAGCGAAGCATTTATTTGCAACGAATATGATTGATGATGTGATTATTGGAAATGCATATGCAACGGATGAAGAATTAGCTGCCTTATCAAAGGTCAATCGTTACCAAATTCAGTTAGCTATTGAGTTTGTAGCAGATGCTAATCCAGTTGAAAAAGAAATTGTGACAACGGTTCAGCATTTTAGACGTGGAGATATTACAGCACAAGTTGTACGTTCGACAGAAGTACGTAAACGATTTAAAGCCGAAGCAAATCCACTACATGATCACACACAAGAATTCCAACGTGGTGATATTGTAATTGGTAATGATAACTTTGGCAAATATAAAAATGAATTACAAGTGGTTCTAGAGTCTCATTCAGATGAACGCAAAAACTTAGTTGGACGTGTAACGCCTGATGAAAAAATCTTATTAGACTTTATCAAACCATGGAGTAAATTCAAATTCGAAGAAAAGTGAGGCAACTCCTATGGTCGATCTATATATAAAAAATGGAAAAACAGTAAGCGGAGATAAAATTGAGTTAACGATTCAAGCTGGTAAAATCCTTGAAGTAGCTGAAGAGTTACAAGATATTGAAGCAACTGAAGTGATTGATTTGGCAGGGGAATCTTATCTATCCGCTGGTTGGATTGATGACCATGTTCATTGTTTTGAAAAGATGACTTTGTACTATGATTATCCAGATGAAATTGGTGTCCCTAAAGGTGTTACAACAGTTATTGATGCAGGAACAACAGGAGCAGAAAATATTGGTGAATTCTATGAATTAGCTAAAAATGCTGAAACCAATGTTTTTGCATTAGTGAATATTTCTAAATGGGGCATTGTTGAGCAAGATGAATTAGCAGATTTGAAAAAAATCAAGGAAGACTTAATTACCGAAGCCTTAGCCAAATATCCGGATTTCATTGTGGGCATTAAAGCACGTATGAGTCGGACTGTTGTCGGGGACAATGATATTATTCCTTTAGATTTAGCTAAAAAGATTCAAGCGGATAATCATCATTTGCCATTAATGGTTCACATTGGTTCAGCACCACCAACATTAGATAAAGTATTGGCTGATATGGAAAAGGGCGATGTTTTAACTCATTGTTATAATGGAAAACCTAATGGAATTCTTGATGAACAAGGTGAGATTAAAGACTTTGTTTGGGATGCTTATCGTCGTGGCATTATTTTTGATATTGGTCATGGAACAGATAGTTTTAATTTTAAAGTTGCTGAAAAAGCAAAAGCAGAAGGTTTAGTCTGTGAAACGATTAGCACTGATATCTATCATCATAATCGTGAAGCTGGGCCTGTTTATGATATGGCAACAACTTTAGAAAAAATGCTAGTTTTAGGTTATTCATTAGAAGAAATTCTACCAATGATTACTGAAAATCCAGCAGCAGCATTCCATTTAACGAATAAAGGACAACTGAAAGCTGGTTTTGATGGTGATGTAACAATCTTTAAGGTTGCAAAAGCTGACAAGACATTAACTGATTCAAATGGCTTTACTCGTGAAACACATGAAGAAATTTTACCTACTTACGCAATTGTTGGTGGTAAAGTTCATCCGATAAAGGGGGAGTAATTTTGGATATCTATCAAAAATATGACTTAAAAGAAGTAATCAATGCCAGTGGTAAGATGACTATTTTAGGTGTCTCTAAAGTATCAGAAGAAGTCTTAGCTGCACAAAAATTTGGTGGCGAACATTTCTTTGAAATGGCGGATTTAACTATAAAAACAGGTCAAGCGATTGCTAAACTAATTGGTGCAGAAGATGGTATTGTTTTATCCTCAGCATCAGCGGGGATTGCTCAATCGGTTGCAGGATTAATTGGTCAAGGAAGCTTGTACCATGTTTATCATCCATTTACAGATAAAATTACAAAACGTGAGATTATTTTGCCTAAGGGACATAACGTTGATTATGGAACACCTGTAGAAGTTATGGTAGAATCAGGTGGCGGAAAAGTAATCGAAGCGGGTTATGCAAATATGTGTACGCCAGAGCATATTGCTATGATGATTACAGAAGAGACAGCTGCGGTACTTTATATTAAGAGTCATCATACCGTTCAAAAAAGTATGTTAACGGTTAGTGAAGCAGCTGAAATAGCTCATCAACATCATCTACCTTTAATTGTGGATGCAGCAGCAGAAGAAGATTTAGTAAAATATTTGGAACAAGGTGCGGATTTAGTTATCTATAGTGGTGCTAAAGCATTAGAAGGACCGAGTTCAGGTTTAGTTGTTGGAAAAGGGCAATTAGTGGAATGGGTTCGTCTACAAGGAAAAGGTCTTGGTCGCTCAATGAAGGTTGGGAAAGAGAATATCCTTGGTTTGACAGCGGCTATTGAACAATATGTTCGTGATGGTAGTGAATCTGGTTCAGCAATGCAAGAGCGTTTAGCTCCATTTATTGTTGCGTTGAATGAAGTGCCACACATCACAGCGAGTGTTGAACAAGATCCAGCTGGACGCGAAATCTACCGTGCTAAAATTCAAGTTGAAGATAGCACTAAATTAACTGCTAAAGAAGTGATTAGCCAACTAAAAGAAGGCAATTTAGCAATCTATACCCGAGAGTATCGAGCAAATAATGGCATTATTGAATTTGACATTCGTGCAGTGAATACCACTGAAATGGCTCAAATTGTTGCTCGTCTAAAAGCGATTTTAGCTTAATTTCAATCTAATCCTATAAAAATTATGTAAAAGAAAGAGGCAATCAATTATGAAAAAAACACCAAATTATGTAGAAGACCGTATCTCTTTAAATGTATTAGCGAACTCTGTAGAAAATGCAGTTGATTGTTATAAAGCAGCAGAAGGATATGCTATTTTAGGCGTATTATCAAAAAATTATCCAACAGATGAAGCTGCAATTGCCGATATGAAATTGTATCAAGCTGCAACAGATAATGCATTATCTGTTGGCTTAGGTGCTGGTGATCCAAACCAAAGTCAAATGGTAAGCCGTATTTCAGCTACTTTGCAACCACAACATGTGAACCAAGTCTTTACTGGCGTTGGAGCAAGCCGTGCGTTATTAGGTCAATCTGAGACAATCGTGAATGGTTTAGTTTCTCCAACTGGTAAAGTTGGTATTGTGAATATTGCAACGGGTCCCTTAAGTAGTGGACAACCAGCTGGTGAAGTTTCAATTGAAACAGCCATTGCCTTATTAAAAGATATGGGTGGTAGCTCAATTAAATTCTTTAATATGAAAGGTTTAACACATATTGAAGAGTATAAAGCTGTAGCAAAAGCTTGTGCTGAAAATGATTTCTATCTAGAGCCAACTGGCGGAATTGATTTGGAAAACTTTGAAGAAATCGTACAAATTGCTGTTGATGCAGGCGTGAAGAAAATTATTCCTCACGTATATAGCTCAATTATTGACTCTGCTACTGGCGATACACGTCCAGAAGATGTGAAAACATTATTAGCATTAGTTAAAAAGACTCTAGCTTAATAATTAATTAAATTGTATGATAAAACTGAGAGTAGCTTATGGACTCTCAGTTTTTTCCTTTCAACTAATTTACTGAATTTCAATGATAGAAGGAGTTAAAAACGATGAAAATTTTAGCATTTGGTGAAGTCATGATGCGCTTAACACCACCACATTACAAATTAATCGAACAAACGGATACCTTAGACTTAGCTTTTAATGGTAGCGGAGTCAATATGCTAAGTAGTCTAGCACATTTTGGATACGATACAACGATATTGACAACCTTACCAGCTAATCAAGTGGGACGAGCAGCAGCGGGAACAGTCCGTAAGCTAGGAATCAAAGATGAGTTAATTGGTTATCGTGGCGATCATATTGGATTGTATTTCTTAGAAATGGGTTTTGGCAATCGTCCAGCGGAAGTGACGTATTTGAATCGTTTGGCAAGTTCATTTGGTGAAAGCACGCTTAGCGATTATGATTTGGACCAAGCCGTTGCAAGTGCTGATATTATTCATATTTGTGGGATTGCTTTGATGCTTGCAGAAGGAACTAGAGAAGTGGCTTTTGCGTTGGCTGAAAAGGCTCATAAAGCAGGAAAATTTGTCTGCTTTGATTTTAATTATCGTCCAAGTTTAAATAAAGAAAATGGTCATGAGTGGGTGAAAGATCAATTCCACCGTATGTTGCCTAATTGCGATTTAGTAATTGGTGGGATTCGTGATTTAACGGAACTGATTGATTTACCAGTACCAGCTAACTTAACCGATGAAGTTGAGATTTTACGTGCAGTTAGTCAAGTATTTAGTGAGAAATTTGATGTGGCTTATTTTGCCGGCACGATTCGTGGACAAGTTGGTGAACAACGAGGAATTCGTGGTTTCTTACGTCACCAAGCAGAATTTTTTGTTAGTCGTCCTTTTGCTGTGGAAATTTATGATCGCATTGGAACAGGAGATGCGTATGCAGCAGGAATTTTAGCAGGGATTATTGAAAAATGGACAGTTGAAAAGACGGTTGATTTTGCAACAAGTAATGGAGTTTTGACGCATACCACTTTTGGGGATAGCCCGCTAATTCGCAAGGAGATCGTTGAAGCGTTTAGTCGTGGAGAACTTGGTGATGTGATTCGTTAGTGAAAATTAGAAAAGCACTGTAGGTAGCTCAGTGCTTTTTATGCTTGAATGACGTCAATCCAAAAGAGTGAGAGACAAAACTAAAACTAGTTTTGTCTCTCATTCTAAATTTATATAAATAACGATAAAAGGTAGCTTCTTAATTTAGTTCAGCAAGTTTTTCGGCTGCTTTTTGAGGGATATCACTTAGTTCGACTTTTTCAATATCTTCTACATACGCGCCTTTATTTTTTATTTTGACATAAATACCCAATGTCATTTTTTGGATAGCATTAAAATCAATTTCTCTTGTATTTCCATCTTTATCTACAGCAGTTTGAATATAATTAGACGTGCCATATGTGTTAACAGAATTCGGTTCTTTCGCGATAACGTACAATTCGCTTTTAGGTACGAAGGGATTAAATCGATCGACAATACCTGCTATTTCCCCAGAGTTCTTTTTTGTTGCTAGAGTCAATCCTCCAAGAACGACTACTCCTAGTAGAGCTATAATACTGATTTTTATTAGTAATTTCATGATATGTTCTCCTATACATTAATTATTTTGAAATAGTTAAAATTTCTATCCCATAAGATTAGTATATAGAGAATATAGAGCAGGAGCCATTCATTAAGCTAACAATAAACTAACAAAACTGTCATTTTAAAATAACGGGATTTAAATTTAGAAAGGCAAATAACTGAAGAATAATAGTAAGAAAACAAAAATAACTACAAGGCTTATTAAGATTTTATGATGTACTAATAAGGCGATATACTCACGGATTAAGGCAGTTGGTAAAAAATAAAGAGCTGTTGGAGCACCAACGCCTTCAGCTTTCAGATGAACCTTATGAGCATAAAGTGAGCCACGTAATACATGATAATTATTTGTTGAAAAAATAATAGAAGGACTTGTTTTTTCTTGCCAATCTTGTTCTATAATTTTTTTTGAATATAGCATGTTTTCGTAAGTAGTGGTCGAACGATCTTCAACAAGAATATGTTGTTCAGGAATGTTCTGAGAAAGTAAATATTTTTTCATCGCAAAAGCTTCAGAAACAGGCTCATCTGGACCTTGTCCACCACTGACGATTAGTTTAGCTTTTGGATTTTTTAAATAGTACTCGATTCCTTTATCTAACCGACTTTTTAATAGGGGAGGAACGTCTTCACTGCGAATTCCAGAGCCTAAAACAATAATGAAGTCAACGGCTTTTTTTAAAGGAATCATTTGATACATCCAAGAATACAGAACATATGCAGCAAAGAGAAACGTTAAAATTAAGTCGACGAGTAAAAAGAAGATAATTATGGAAAAAATAAGTGGTGGTAATTTTAAGACAGCAATCGTTAATACATAGAAGAATAAGGGCAGAACAATCAGTAAATTGAGTCCGAGGGCAGCCGATAATTTAGCAGTTACGCTTTTTCCTTCTCGAGTACTCATTGTTTTTGAATTGAGAATAAAGTAAATACAGATACCGATAAATAACATTGGAACGACTACATAAGCTAACCCTAAAGCAATTAAATCACCATATTGTACTCGATTATGGATTTCATTAATCCCAATAAAAAAGAGACTAATAATTGAAGAAATAAGACCAGCTGCTAGAATAATTCCTCCAACAATACTACGGTTCTGGACTTTTAATACTAAAAATCCAATTAAAGATAGAAATAAAAAGAATAATAAGACAATCATTGGGAACCTCCTAATTTGAAATCTTAGTAAGTATATCATTCTCAATAGAAGCCTGTCACTTCAGAGGATTAGCTTAGATTGCATTTTTAAATAACTAAGCTACTAGATTAATAAATGAGAGCCTTTACTTTTACAGATTGCTGACTTATGCTAAAGAGGAAATGCAAATAGGTGATTGGAGTGAAGGAACAATGAAGTATTATGTAGGAATTGATATTGGAGGAACGAATATTAAGTATGGTTTGTTAACAGAAACAGGTGAAATTTTGCATCATGATAAAGTGAAAACGGTTTTATCTGGTAAAGACATTTTGCAACATATTGAAGAAATTATTAAAAACTATCAAAAAGAATACTTAATTAAAGGTGTTGGTGTCAGTGCACCTGGAACTGTTCAAGCGGATGGTTTTATGACTACGGGTGGTGCAATTATGGACTTTTATGGTGTGAATCTAAAGGAACTGATTATGGAACGAGTGGATTTGCCAGTAAAGGTGGAAAATGATGTGAATACAATTGCATTAGCAGAGAAATGGCTTGGTGGCGGTCGTGAATTTTCAAGTTTTGCATGTCTGGCAGTAGGGACTGGAATAGGTGGAGCATTGATTATCAATAATGAATTGTATCGCGGACGTTGGGGAAGCGCTGGGGAGTTTGGCTATATGATTACCGAACCAGTTGTGAATGACAATACACGTAGTTCGACATTGAGCTTAACTGGATCGGTTCGTAGTGGGTTAATTAAACGATATTCAACAATTAGTGGCAATGCCGAAAAGATTGATGGAGCAGAAATCTATCAACGGGCAGAAAAGGGTGAAGCGGCAGCGATTGAAACGTTAGATTTGTTTCATAAAAACCTTTCAGAAGGAATTTTTAATTTGTTAGTTAGTCTGGACCCTGAGATTATTTTAATAGGTGGAGCAATTAGTGAAAATACAACTTTTATCGCAGAATTAAATCGCCGTGTCAAAAAATTACAGGCTGATTATTCACAGATGTCTAATTTAACATTTGCAGAGGTTGCACCTTGCCGATTCTTCAATAATGCTGGGATTATCGGTGGTGTTTATGGAATTTTGAAGGAACAGATTTAAGTTAATATGGTATACTAAACTCAACTAAATTATGTTGCTAGGAGGCTTTTATGAAAGAGTGGAACGAGTTTTTTGAAGTAGAACAAAAAGAACCCTATTTTATTGAATTAATGAAAAAAGTGGATGAAGCATCAACTTTAGGTCCTGTTTATCCACCTCGTGAAGAGATGTTTTCTTGTTTTGATTGGTGTTCCTATGAGGATATTAAAGTTGTGATTCTTGGTCAAGATCCTTATCATGGGAAGAATCAAGCTCATGGATTGAGTTTTTCGGTTAAGCCGGGAGAAAAGATTCCTCCGAGTTTGCGAAATATTTATAAAGAGTTAGATTCTGATTTAGGAATTCCACCAGCTAACCATGGTTATTTAGTTGCATGGGCGAAGCAAGGTATTTTAATGATGAATACTGGTTGGAGCGTGGCAGAAGGACAGGCTGCAAGTCACAAAAAATTTGGTTGGAAGCAATTTACGAATCATGTATTAGAGGAATTGAACAATCATGAAGAACCGTTAGTTTTTATTTTATGGGGCAATCATGCCATGGATGCAGCTAAGGGGATTGTGACAGATCCAAAACATTTAATTATCAAGGGTGTTCATCCGTCACCATTGGCAGCGAGAGGCGGTTTCTTTGGAAGCAAGCCATTTTCAGAGGCAAATGCATTTCTTGAGAAAACTGGTCGTGGCGCGATTAATTGGCAGTTGGAAGATATCTAAAGGGAATCAGAAAGTTAGAACAGGTGTACATAATCTGTTCTAACTTTTTTTATTTTAACTCTAGATTAATTTTGCCAATTTTTACTAATAAGCAAATGTGTCTGTATCTTCTTAAAATCTTCATCTTTCTGATTTTAATTATTCAAATTTGTAAGGTATGATAGGGTTAGAATGAATAGGATGAGGAGGAGAATGTGTGCTGCGTTTATTAGTAGTGGAGGATGATCAACGTTTATCGGCGAATATCATTGAAATAACGGCTGACTTTTTGCAAGGAGATCAAGCCTTTGATGGAGCGGAAGGACTTTATCATGCGGAGCAAAATATTTATGATGTGATTGTGTTAGATTTAATGATGCCGGAAATGAATGGTTATGAAGTGTTGAAGGAATTAAGAAAGTTAAAAGTTGAGACACCGGTTTTAATCTTGACGGCGAAGGATGGGATTGATGATAAAATCCAAGGTTTTGAAGTTGGAGCAGATGATTATTTAGTCAAACCTTTTCATCGTGAAGAGTTAGTGATGCGCCTAAAAGCTTTGCTAAAACGTAATCATAGTGGCTTTATGGAAAATCAAATTAGCTACCGAGATCTAGTGTTAAATGTGCAAAATAAAACAGCGAAAATCAATGAAGAAGCTCTTGTTTTAAACGGTAAAGAATTTGATTTATTAGAATACTTTATTCAAAACCCTGAAATGATTGTGACTAAAGAGCAAATTTTCGATCGCATCTGGGGCTTTGATTCCGAAACGTCCTTAAGTGTTGTAGAAGTCTATATGAGTAATTTACGTAAAAAGCTAAAGCCTTATGATTACGATGGAGGCATTAAAACCTTGAGAAATGTTGGATATATGCTGACGTTAGGTGGGAATTAATGAAGAAGACAATTGAGAAGAAGCAGCAGCGTCGCTTTTTTATTTATAATATGATTTCCTTTGCCTTAATTTTCTTGGCTTTTGGTTTTATTATTTATTTCCAAGTTCAAAATTCACTTTATTCTGGTGTGGATAGAGATTTATTAAGACAAGCTGAAATCCGAGGTGCGATTGCGGGGGCGGGAAGCAGTGATGAGACAAATAGGCTGAAAGAACCGCCAGTTGGTGAGTTGGATAAGCTACCGAATCCAGTAAGTATGCCAAAAGGACAAGGACGATTTGTACCGATTGAATGGGATGCTCAAGGAGATATTTTGAATAAGGATGAGATTGGAACGCAACTTGCAGACGAACTAAGTAGTGATTTCAAGTTAACTACCTCTAAGTTAGAAACGGTTCAAAGTGTGACCTTAAGTAGTGGCAGCTCGTTTCGCTATGTTGTCTATAAAGCGCCAAGCATAGCTAGTACTCAAGTCCGTTATATTCAATTTATTAGTCGAGTAGATGCCGAGAAACAGTTGGCTGAAAATTTTGGTAGGATATTGATTATTTGTTCGATTAGTTTTTGGATTCTGTCGATTTTTGCTAGTTATTACTTATCACAAAAAGCTATGAGTCCGATTCTGGCATCTTGGAAGAAACAGACTGAATTTGTAGCAAATGCTTCTCATGAACTGCGAACCCCGTTAACGATTATTCAAAATAAACTGGAACTGCTGTTAACGAAACCAAATGAACGCATTATTGATCAAATGGAGCCAATTGCTTTATCCTTAAGTGAAATTCGCCATCTAACTAAAATGACCAGTGATTTATTATTATTATCAAGAGCCGATTCAAATGCAACGATGCTCACAAAAGAAAAGGTTCAATTGAATCACTTTATTGCTGAAATTATTGAACCATATCAAGAAATTGCAGCTAGTTTAGATATGAAAATTTGGACGAATTTAGAAAGTGATGCATTTGCTGAGATTGATCCAGTTCGGATTCAACAGTTGTTGGTTATTTTGTTAGATAACAGTTTAAAATATAGCTCAGCAGGGGACAGTATTGGAATTATCACTTCTGTAAGCGAGCATCATTGGCAGCTTGAAGTGCGAGATACTGGGCAAGGCATTGATAAAGAGAATCGTGAAAAAATCTTTGAAAGATTTTATCGAGAAGAGAAATCACGTAATCGTGAAACAGGTGGAACGGGTTTAGGTTTATCAATTGCTAAATGGATTGTTGAGTTGCATCATGGGAAAATGAACGTATTAGAAAATGAACCTAAAGGAAGTATTTTTCAGATTCGTTTGCCTTTAAAATAAAGGTTGTGTAAAACTGAAAAAGTTATCCACTTTTTATTGTTGATAACTTTTTGGTAACGGTGTATATCTAGTAAAATCAAGGAAAGATACGCACAAAATAAGAAAGTTATGCACATTTCCAGTGGATAACTATGACTATATTTAAATTCTTATCCACATTTTTGTGGATAAGACATAAATAATGCATCTATTTTATTAAATAAGAGATAAGCTTAGTGGAAATTTCTTTATGAAATTAATAAAGGAGTATACTAAAGCTAGTCTTTGCTCGTTCTATTCAATTGCAAAGAAAGAAGAAAGGGATGACAAATTTTGAGTCAAATAAAAACATCGATTGTCGATACTGGACTTTATGTACTCAAAGAAAAACTACGGAAGGATCAACACTTAAAGCCAACTAATCAATTGCCATCTGAAACAATTGATGTAAAACGTCTGGATTTAAGTCAGGATCAAGTATTTTGGTTAGGACATTCAGCATCATTGATTATTTTTAATCAAAAAGTAATTTTAGTTGATCCGATGTTAGGCGAGTATGCTTCGCCAATACCTTTTATGTATAAACGATTTGCTACGCAACGACCATTGGACTTGGCGGAATTTGAATGGATTGACGTGGTATTATTTACGCACAATCATTACGATCATTTAGATAAAACTAGTGTCTTGAAAATAAAAAATAAAGTCGGGCTCTTTTTAGTTTCAGTGGGTATGAAAAAAATTTTAACTCGCTGGGGTGTTTCGGATAAACATATTCAAGAAATGGACTGGCATCAAGACCTTCAACTTGGAAATATGAAAATTATTGCAACACCAGCAAAACATGGTAGTGGACGCGGGTTATTTGATAGAAATAAAAGTCAATGCAACTCTTGGATTTTAAAAGATTCAAATACTGCTTTGTTTTTATCTGGTGATAGTGGGTATGACCAACACTTTAAAGAAATAGGCGAAAAATATGGTCCCTTTGATTTAGCTTTGATGGAATGTGGACAATACAACCCTCACTGGAAAGAAGCTCATATGTTTCCTGAAGAGACCGTTGAAGCTGTGCTAGATGTGAAAGCCCAGCGTTTTATTCCAATTCATTGGGCTGGTTTTGCTTTGTCTTTCCATCCGTGGCAAGAGCCTGTGGAAAAAGCGAGTAAAAAAGCACAAGAATTAAATCTGGCAATGGATACACCGATGATTGGGGAACAATACCGAATCAATCAACCCAATGCAACTAGAAAATGGTGGCGAACGATTGATAAATAACAATGGAATCGAGGGATAGATGCGGAATGAATGCCAATGAAGCACTTCACTATTTAATGGAACGAACGAAGCAATGGCCGGAAATGATTGTTTTCGTGAATTGGGGTATGGAGGAAAGTACTAGAGAAACTACTCTGGTTGCTGCTTATAGCGGGAAAATTACCAAGAAGTCAGACTTTTCAACAAGTCCAGTTTACACAGGTATTCCAGGAACCTTTTTCGCTTTAACAGAAAAAGTATTTACTAAAAAAGGGTTAAATCACTGGTTAGAGCAAATCCGTTTAGAAGAAACAGACGATGAAGGGACCTACTAATGAATAAGCTTCTGTCAGCATAGATGGAAGCTTATTTTTTGTTTAAGCTAGTTTTAAGATACTTTCTTTATAGTTAGGTTATTAACTTAATGGGAAGAGGACGAATCATTATGATACCGATATTCTTAGAGACAGGATTCACTTCATTAGTTGAAAGTGGGCTAAATCTCCTAATTTCATTGCTGGCGGGTTGGTTTATTTATTTTATCTATCGAAAAGTTATTCAAGGAGTAGCGTATTCTCAAAAATTTGCTAGCTTATTAATGTGTTTTACGTTAATGACAACTATGGTGACCAGAGTAAGTAGCAATGAGATTTTTATTATGATGGTGCTGATTTGTTTAGTGTTGGCTAGTCTTAGAGGAATTAAAAGGAACGTGCTGAATACTTTTTATATAGGTTGGTCTCTTGGAACAGGCATGTTGATTGGCAAAAATGAGTGGTACACGGTACTGATTGGTGGCGTATGTATTAGTCTCGTGATGATTTTATTTGTATTGCAAAAAGGAATGGAAAAGTCTTATCTTTTACTGATTCAGACTAAAAATGATCCAATAGAAACACATATTGAACAAATTTTAAAAGGTAGTACAAGTGCTTATGTTCTTAAATCTAAATCCTTGCAACAGGTGAATCATGAATTAATTTTTGCTATTCGTCTAAAAGGAACGAATACAACCTTTTTGAATCAATTAAATGCATTAAAAGAAATAGACTCAGTAGTGATGAAAGAAGCTACTTGAGTTGTTAAATAATGAGATTGATATAAGATTTCTAAATAGTAAAAATCCAATGAACCCCATTTTTTTAATGGTGATTTCATTGGATTTTTTATTTTAACTAAAATAGTCATTACTCACGAATTTGTCCTTCGCCAAAAATAATATATTTGCTAGATGTCAGTTCAGCTAGACCCATAGGACCACGGGCATGCACTTTTTGCGTACTAATTCCAATTTCAGCACCATAGCCAAACTCAAAGCCATCAGTAAAGCGAGTAGAAGCATTAATATAAACAGCTGCTGCATCTACTTCACGATGGAATTTTTGTCCATTAGAATAATTATCTGTCACGATAGCTTCTGAGTGTCCCGTACTATAGCGATCAATATGGGCAATTGCGTCATCTAAAGAATCAACGACCTTAACAGCTAAGATAAAGTCTAAAAATTCAGTTTCCCAGTCACTTTCGGTAGCAGGAATCCCTTTTTTCAAACTAGCTAATGCGCGAGAATCAGCGCGAAGCTCTACGTTGTAGGCATCTAGAGCTTTCTCAATAACTGGTAAAAACTCTTTTGCAACGGATTCATGAATGAGTAGCGTTTCGAGTGCATTACACACAGAGGGACGAGAGCATTTTGCATTGACAATAATATCGACAGCCATCTGTAATTGAGCAGAAGAATCGACATATACATGACAGTTGCCAACCCCAGTTTCGATGACTGGAACTGTGGCCGTTTCCATGACAGTCTGAATCAGACGAGCGCCACCACGAGGAATTAGGACATCTAAATAACGATTTAGACGCATTAAATTACGAGCAGTTTCACGAGAAGTATCTTCTACTAATTGAATCGCAGTTGGTGGGAAATTAGTAGAAGATAGAGCTTTTTGTAAGAGCTGAACTAAAATTTTATTTGAATGGATGGCTTCTTTACCACCACGTAAAATAACTGCATTACCCGATTTAAAACATAAAGCGCCAGCATCAGTTGTGACATTAGGACGTGATTCATAAATAATCCCAATTACCCCAAGAGGCACACTTTGTTTAGCAATCGTTAAATTCGCTTCATTTTTCCACATATCATGAGCAACCCCGATAGGATCAGGCAAATTGGCAATATCTAAGAGACCATCAGCCATTGCTTGAATTCGTTCTGGGGTTAGTAATAGGCGATCAAACATTGTTTCAGGAACACCATTTTCCTTAGCTTGATCTAAGTCCAACTGATTGGCGGCTAAAATATCAGCAGAATGTTCTAATAAAACCGTACTCATTATTTTTAAAGCTTCATTTTTTTCTTTCCCACTAGCCTGAGCTTGATAACGTGAGGCTTTTTTAGCTTGCTCACCAAGTTGAATTAACATTTCCATAAAACAATCACTCCTTAATTAAAAGTTGAGGGCTTTTGTTCAGCTCCGAAAGGAAAATAGGAAAACAAGTAGAAAGTATCTGTTTACTTTCCGCTTGTTTTATCTTTTTACGCAGGAGCTAAAGCGTGAAACTAGCCAAAATTAAAAGTTGAGGGCTTTTGTTCAGCTCCGAAAGGAAAATAGGGAATTTTAGCAAAATCTATTTTATTTTGCATTGATCATATTTTTCCTTAGAGCAAAACATTTATTCTGTAACTTATTTTCGATAAAAATGTGTCCCAACTTTTTCACCAGTCATAATTTTAAAAATAATCATTGGATCGACACCATTTGCTAGCACCATCTGACTTTGCTGATTTAAAACATGATCGGCCGCTTTTAGCTTGGTTATCATACCGCCAGTTCCAAAACGTGAGCCATTTCCACCAGCCAATAAAAGCAGTTCATCCGTAATTGCATGAATAGTAGAAAATAAACGCGCATCATCATGGATAGTTGGATTTTTATCATAAAAACCATCAATATCAGAGAGCATAATCAGCAAATCAGCTTGCGTAATTTCAGCAACTAGAGCAGAAAGACTATCGTTATCTCCAAATTTTGTTTGATGATCTAATTCATCGATGGCAACTGTGTCATTTTCATTTACAATAGGAATAATACCCATTGCCAGTAATTGTTGAAAAGTGTTGGTTACATTTTCGCGACTTTCAGGATAATCAAGAACATCTCGAGTGAGTAAAACTTGTCCAACAACTTGAGTATATTCGCTAAAAAATTTGCTATAAAGAGTCATTAATTCACTTTGTCCAACAGCAGCAACTGCTTGTTGTTGGGGAATTGAGGTGGGGCGCTCATTTAATTTTAAGCAATGACAGCCAACACCAATTGCACCAGAGGAAACTAAGATAACTTCCTTGCCTTGATTGCGTAAATCAGTTAAGACAAAAGCTAATTTTTCAATTCGTTGTAAGTTAATGCCACCGGTTGGATACATTAACGTGCTAGTACCTACTTTAATTACAATACGTTTTAAATCGTTTAAAGCGGCACGGGGTGTATTTGCCATAAGTGTTCCTCCATTAAGTCCGTTCTCTCAAAAATAATCTGAAAAGTAAGGTTCTCCTTGTGAAATCAGTTGTTCTAAGCTACGTAAGGTTCGACTGTCTGTTTCTAGTCGTTCAATCCGAGCAAGGTAAGAAGGGCGACGATAGCCCATTAACATAGTAGTTAAAGTTTGAATATCAATTTTTACTGGTGAGCCGATTGGTTGATCACTAACTGTTACAACGCCATCTTCATCAAAACTTAATCCAAAAATCCCACGATTCCATTCCAACATGGGGTCTTCAACAATTAAATGAAAGTCTGGCACAGTAACTGTTTCAAAGGGATATTCTTTTAAAAATTCAGCTACATCAACAATCCGTGCCATAAAGTAAGGCTGGATGGTTTCAATGATTTCGCTATCTTCCAAAATAAAAGCAATGGGTTCATTTTTAAACGTACTTCCTTCGATTTTATCTACCATTGAAAAGTGAGCAGTAATAAAATTCCACAAACCTTTTCGAGCTTCCTGATTTAAATAAAACATTTCTTTTAAATGGAAAATATCTTCTGCAATCCAGTAAAAGAGGCAGCCTGTTGGTCGGTTTTGTTCATCATAATAAACCGCTGCAATGCGTTCTTCGTCATTTTCCCAGCGCCAATACTCCTCCCAAGCTAATTCATCACGAATCAAGGCACCATGATTCATTCGCGCAAAAGTATCGTAAACTTGGATAACATCTTGATGATCGATATCTAAGCGTTCTACATATCCAGAAACAGGAACCGTTTTAGGCAACTGAGTGTCTTTAAAACTAAAGGTCATTTTATCGGAAATAATCTCCCAACCTTTACGCCGATAGTAAGGGATTGAATAAGGAAATAGATAGGAAATCCATTGTCCATGCTCCCGCATATTTTCTAAACCAGCTTTCATTAATTGGTGCATTAACCCTAGATTTGCATACTCAGGATACGTACCAACACCAGTTAAACCACCCATTTTGAAAAGTTTTCCGTGAATGTTTACTTCACAGGGATAAATCGCTAATTGAGAAATTAATTTATCGTCATCAAACCAACCAATGACATCCGCTTTCCGGAGTACAGGACGTTTGGCTTTAACTAAATCATCTTCTTCATAACCAACTTCTTGCAAATCTTGATTGGTAACTTGAAAAACATAACGCAATAATTCATTAAATTGTTCTAAGTGCTCTAAAGTAACAGGACGCATTTTAAAACGTTTTGCCTGATCTTCCAGTGACATATGAATCCCTCGCTTTTTGATAAATTAGCTAACTAAATTGAAAAAGTCAGGACTTGCTGTCAAATTTAATTTGAACTAACTTATAGATAATATGTCTATTTTAGCAGTAAATTCATTAAAAAACTAGTTTACTAGCTGAATTTTAGAAAAGAAACTCCCACTTAGCTTATTCCTGCTAAATGGGAGTTTTTAGACGATTTACTTCTTACTAATTTTTGTCCATTTTACGTAAAATCGCTTTTTGTAACTCAATCACGATTAATGGAATAATCGATAGACCAATTGCCAATAACCAGTGAGTTCCACTTAATGCTACTAATGAGAAAATACTTGCCAATGGCGGCACAAGTGCAACAGCTAAGACAATAACAATTGAACATATTGCTGACCAGAATAACAATGGATTTGACATAAAACCGATTTTAAAGATAGACTCTTTGCTACGAACATTGAAAATATGAATAACAGACGACCACCCAAGAATGATAAAGGCCAATGTTTGTCCAACTTCGTGATTCGCTGTAATCGTTGAGTTAATATCGATAAATGAACCAACATAAAATCCAATTAACGTAATAATGGTGAACACAACCGATTGAACACCAATTTTTTTCAGAAGTCCACCGCTAAAAATACTCGCATTTTTCGGTGTGGGTGCTTGTTCCATAATGTCAGCATCGGCTTTCTCTTTACTCAGTGAGAATCCTGGAATCCCATCAGCAACAACGTTAATTAATAACAATTGAACAGAAATAACAGGAACTCCCCAACCCATACTTACGGCAATTAGCATAATGAAAATCTCAGATACATTACAACTTAATAAGAAATAGACAGCTTTACGAATATTTTCATAAACACGACGACCTTCTTCAACTGCATGAACAATTGTCGCAAAGTTATCATCTGTTAAAACCATATCCGCTGCATTTTTAGAGACGTCTGTTCCGGCAATTCCCATGGCCGTTCCAACATCCGCTGCTTTTAAGGCAGGTGCATCATTTACTCCGTCCCCAGTCATAGCCACAACTTCTCCATTTGCTTGCCAGGCTTTTACGATTTTAATCTTATCTTCTGGAGAGACACGAGCATAAACCGCATAGTCTCGAACAGAAGCCTGTAGTTCATCGTCAGAAAGCTTCGCTAATTCAGCACCAGTAATTGATTTATCTCCATCTTCTAGAATTCCGATTTCTTTTGCAATCGCACTAGCCGTCACAATATGGTCCCCAGTAATCATAACGGTTTTAATTCCAGCTGCTTTAGCTGCTCGAACGGCTTCTTGACTCTCTTTGCGTGGTGGATCAATCATACCAACAATCCCAGCAAATTCAAGATTATCCTCTAATTCAGCAGGAGAAAGGTCCTCAGGTAATTCAGTATATTTTTTATAACCAACGGCAATAACACGTAAAGCTTTTTCGGCAAATTGATCATGAATCTTAATGGCATCCTCCCCAGCTTTACAATTAAAGTCTACTGGGATTCGATCAAATGCCCCTTTTGTAATTGAAATAAACCCATCATCCAATTCGTGAACTGTAGTCATTAATTTTCTTTCTGAATCGAAAGGAATTTCATGAACCCGAGGATATTTTTCTTCCAACTCTGATTTTTCTTGACCACGTTCTTGTAATAAGCGAATAATTGCCGTTTCTGTAGGATCCCCTGCTTGTTTTTCTTCCCCATTACGGTCTTCAATGGTTGCATTATTTGCTAAACTAGCTAATTGCAATAGATATTCTTCATCCGCATTATAGTCGCTATCTGCTTTAATTGGATCATGATTGACAGCCCATAGTTCTTTAATCGTCATTTTATTTTGTGTTAAGGTTCCTGTTTTATCAGAACAAATTACGGAAGCACTACCTAATGTTTCAACAGAAGGGATGTTGCGAATAATCGCATTGCGTTTGACCATATTTTGTACGCCGTAAGCCAGTGTAATCGTAACGATAACTGGTAATGTTTCAGGAACAGCAGCAACAGCTAAAGAAACAGCAGTCATTAAGATCTCTGCCATTGTTTCGCCTTGTAAATACCCAATCACAAAGATTAAAGCACCAGCAAGTAAGGCAATAATACTTAATTTTTTACCTAAATCATGTAAACGTAATTGTAGTGGAGTGATTGCTTTTTTTGTTGTATTTAAAAGATTAGCAATTTTCCCCATTTCTGTATCCATTCCAGTAGCCACAACTAATGCAGTAGCACGTCCATTAGTAATTAAACAGCCAGAAAAAACCATATTGAACTGATCGCCTAAAGGAGCATCGGCATCAATGATTGCTTCACTATCTTTATCGACTGGAACACTCTCTCCTGTTAATGCAGATTCTTCTACTTTTAAACCACTACTTGTTAAAATGCGGGCATCAGCAGGAATCATTTCTCCTGTTTCTAAAATAATAAGATCCCCAGGAACAAGTTCTGTAGCATCGATTTCTTCGGTTTGACCATCACGAATCACATTCGCCCGTGGAGCATTCAAACTTTTTAAAGAATCGAGAGCTTTTTCGGCATTGCTTTCTTGTTTGATACTCAAGAAAATATTTAAAATAACGATAGAAATGATAACCAAAGGTTCTGCAAAGTCATCTGGATGTAAAGTAATGGTTAGGTAAAGGGAAATTGCGGCTGCAAATAGCAGAATAATTGTTGTAATTTCCTTTAATTGATGAAGAATTTTAGAGAAAAGTGACTCTTTTTCCTCTTCGTCAAATTGATTATAGCCATACTTTTCTTGTGCCTCACTAATTTGTTTGCTTGATAGACCTTGATTTTCATCTATATTAAACTGTTGAAATAATTCTGTTCTCTTTTTTGTTTTGAAATCCATGCATCCCTCTCCTTATTTAGTGAATTTTAGCTAGCAAGTGATTACTTGCTTTCTTAATGATAACAAATAAAAAATAAACTTACAAGTTTTTTTATCTGAGAGATTCTTTTTAATAGGAATAGATACGTTTTAAATTTGTGAACAAAATAAAAAATGTTGATTAGAATATGTGAGTATTGATTGCTCTATAGCTGTTTTTGGTATATATTATTAAAGACTATCATTGTGAGAGAACTCACGATGGAAACAATAAAAAAAGTGAGGCTAAAAATAATGAAACCATCTATTTATGGTTTAAAAAATGATGAATTAACGGAATGGTTCCTAACCAATGGTCAAAAAAAATTCCGTGCAACTCAAGTATGGGATTGGTTATATGTGAAGCGTGTGAGCCAATTTTCAGAAATGACGAATGTGTCTAAAGAGTTGATTCAATTATTAGAAGAGAATTTTGTATTGCAACCATTAACACAAAAAATTGTTCAAGAATCAAATGATGGAACAATTAAATATTTATTTGAATTACATGATGGTTTATTGATTGAGACGGTTTTAATGCGTCATGAATATGGTTTATCTGTTTGTGTAACTACTCAAGTCGGCTGTAATATTGGCTGTACATTCTGTGCTAGTGGCTTGTTGAAGAAACAACGTGATTTAACAGCTGGTGAAATTGTTGCTCAAATTATGCAAGTTCAACATTATTTGGATGAAAAAGGTGACGGCGATCGTGTCAGTCATATTGTGGTAATGGGAATTGGTGAGCCATTTGATAACTACGATAATGTTATGAGTTTCCTACGTATTGTTAATAATGAACATGGTTTAGCAATTGGTGCTCGTCATATGACGGTATCAACAAGTGGTCTAGCTCCAAAAATTAAAGAATTTGCTGAAAATGGTTTACAAGTAAACTTAGCAATTTCGTTACATGCACCAAATAATGATATTCGTACAAGTATTATGCGAATCAATCGTAATTTCCCAGTTGAAAAAGTAATGGAAGCTGTGGATTATTATCTTGAAAAAACAAATCGCCGAATTACATTTGAATATATTATGTTACGTGGGGTAAATGATCAAAAAGAGCAAGCTTTAGAATTAGCAAAATTACTTGAAGATAAACGCCATTTAGCCTATGTGAATTTAATTCCTTATAACTCTGTTTCAGAACACGATCAATATAGTCGTAGTAAAAAAGCAGATGTATTGGCTTTCCATGATGTATTGAAGAAAAAAGGTATTAATTCAGTTGTCCGTAAAGAACAAGGAAGCGATATTGATGCCGCTTGTGGTCAATTACGTAGTAAACAATTGAAAAAAACAGAAGCTTAAGAATAGGGCTGGCTACTGAGTTTAAGAAGAGTTTTTCTTAACTTAGTAGCTTTTATTTAAAAATTAAAAAGGTTGCAATTTTTGACTAAAGCGGGTATGATACGTGTGTAAGACCATTCTAAGAGAGGTAAAGGTACGAGGGACATGAAGTAATCATTCACAAGTAATTATTAGTTAACTGAATTCTAGTAAACAGACTTACCGAAAATAGGTGGGGTTTATTTTGAATTGGATGAAACTAATCTGAATGTGGATGTTCGCTGTAGATGTCGTCAATGCCTTTAATCCGTTTCGGGATAGGTCTATTTTTGTACATCAAAAGCACTCTTCTTCAGATTTTAGAGGAGGTTTTTTTATGTTAGTGGAAGTAAAAAATAGTAGAAAAGCAATTGGGGAAAAATTGTTATTTGATATCCCGAATTGGAGTATATATGCAGGTGAACGAATTGGCATTGTTGGTCGTAATGGTGAAGGAAAAACCACATTGTTAAATGTAATTGCTAAAAGAAGCGAAGCAGATAGTGGGGAAATTCAGTTAAACGGTTCGATAGGATTTATTGAACAATTGCCAGATCAACTAGATACGCAAACCTTAAGTGGTGGCGAAGCAACAAAACAACGAATTCAAGATGTTTTTCAAATGAATCCAGGGATCATATTTGCTGATGAACCTACTAGTCATTTGGATCGGGATGGGCGACGTTACTTAGAAAAAGCCTTTCGACAATTTCAAGGTGGGGCTTTGATTGTTTCCCATGATCGTGATTTTTTAAATCAAGTGTGTACTAAAATTGTCGAGCTTGAAGCAGGAAAGGTTGGTTTTTATCAAGGGAATTACGATGCTTACCAACAGCAAAAAAAGAATGAAATCCAAACTGCAGAAGCCGATTATCAGGCTTATGAAAAAGAAAAGAAACGGTTAGCTAAAGTAGCTGATGCAACTCATCGCCGCGCTGAAAAAGTGCGAAATGCTCCAAGAAGGATGGGAAACTCTGAGGCCCGTTTGCATAAAATGGGGAATCAACGAGCTAAAAAGAAATTAGGAGAAGCTGTTGAGAACATTGAAAGTCGTATGGAACATTTGGAAGTGAAAAAGAAACCTGTTCATTTGGCTCCGATTAAGATTAAAATGACAAAAGGTCAAGCAATTCATCAAGATATTGTTTTATCAGGAAGCAAAGTTTCTAAAAAATTCGATAAACGTATTTTGTTAAATGAAGCAGATTTTACGTTATACAATCATTCAAGAACGGCCTTAATTGGTGGCAATGGTGTTGGGAAAACAACCTTAATTCAATTGATTTTAGCTGATGAAGCTGGAATTCAATTAGCTAAGAATGTTCATTTTGGCTACTTTAGTCAGAAGTTGGATTCGTTAGATGATGAGGAAACATTAGTAGCAAACGTGATGAAAGAAAGTGTTCATAATGAAGATTTTGTTCGGATGTTATTGGCCCGTTTGTTATTTAAAGGACAAGATGTTTTCAAAAAGGTCAAACAGATTAGTGGTGGGGAACGAAATAAAATCTCGATGGCTAAGCTCTTAGTCAGTGGAGCGAATGTTCTAATTTTTGATGAACCGACTAATTATTTGGATATTGCATCAATTGAAGCCATTGAAGAGGCGATGCTTTCTTATGAAGGAACGATTTTATTTGTTTCTCATGATCAGACTTTTGTGGAAACTGTTGCGACTCATCGTTGGGAGCTTAAAGAGCAGAAGGTAAAAATGAGTTTAGTAGAACCAGAACCATTAGAAATGGATGTGCAACTTCAGCAAGCTACTTCAACAGAAAAACAGCTATTACCAGAAGAAAGAATGTTAATCGAAAATAAAATTTCAGGACTATTAGGGCGAATTTCAATGCCTCATAAAAAAGACAATGTAGAAAAACTGGAAGCCGAATATCAAGAGTTACTAAAACAATTAAAGTAAAATAGAGTTATTTAAAAAAGTCCTTCACATTTATTTTTGTGGAAGACTTTTTTTATAACGAGCTTATAGTAAAATTCGAGAGTTGTGCTATTCACTATTATTTACTATGAAGAATACGGTTTAAACCAGTTTTTTTTAGTTTAGAAACAAGGTAGTTTTACTGTGGAAATAAACTAGTTATCTAAATAAACTAGTTAGTTTTTAAATAATTATGATTTATTTAGTACCCTCAATAAGGAACTGTAACAATCTATTCAATTTTAATGAAAGCGCAAATAAAATTATTAAGAGACCGGTTGCAAAATAATATTTTCCATGATATAGTGAATTAGTAATTGACGAGGATTGTTACTGTATCAGCAGGCAAAACCTAAATTGATTCGAAATCACGATAACGTTTTTTTTATTACGTGGGTTTGGAATGAGTTTGGGTTTTCTTTTTTTCAGATGAAATCAGAGGTGAAAAAATGATAATTGAAAAAATACTGAATAACAATGTCGTTTTAACCTTGACTGAAAATCAAGAAGAAATGGTTGTTATGGGCCGAGGCTTAGCTTTTAGTAAAAAGGTTGGAGACGAGATTGATCCTGTTTATATTGAGAAAACTTTTGTCATGGAAGGAAAAGAAGTAACAGCTCAGTTAGCTGAATTATTTGTTGAAATTCCTCCAGAAGAAATTGAAGTAGCCAACGAAGTTATCAAGTTAGCACAAGATGAGATTGATACTAAGTTAAGTAACAATATTTATTTAACGTTAACGGATCATATTCATTTTGCAATTACGAGAACACGGGAAGGATTGGAAATCAAAAATCCTTTAATCTGGGAAATTCGTAAGTTTTATCAAAAAGAATATCAAATTGGGTTACAGGCAGTTGATATTATTCATAAAAAGTTAGGCGTCCAGTTAAGTAATGATGAGGCTGCGATTATTGCCTTGCATATTGTAAACGCTATTCAAGGTGATTACGATATGAGCAATACCTATCAAATAACTAAAATTGTTCAAGATATTTTAAATATTGTTCGGTTACACTTCGGACTAGTTTACAATGAAAGTTCATTAAACTACACTCGATTTGTTACGCATCTACAATATTTTGCTCAACGAATGTTGAATGAAGAAATTCCTAATACTGGAGACGATTTTCTTTACGAGCAAGTCCAATTAAAGTACAAAAAAGCCTTTGAATGTTCGATTAAAATTAATGATTATTTAAAAAAAGCTCACTACAAAGAGCTATCAATTGATGAACAAGTATACTTAACAATACACATTCATCGCGTTGCTGAAAATTAAATAGAACTTATAAATGATGGATTGTTACTGATGATGCAGGCAAAACCTAAATTAATAATAAAAGTAGGTCTTTTAGATGCTATTTTTATTATCAATTTAGGTTTTTTATTTTAAATGAGTGTCAAGCAAGCTACTTGATTTGGCTGCAGCATTAAAAAAATTAGCTTACTATTAATTTAATTGAAGGAGAGAGAAACATGGAAAATAAAAAAATTGCTGAAGACGTCTTAGTCTTAGTTGGTGGAGAAAAAAATATAAATTCAGTCGTTCACTGTGCGACTCGTTTACGTTTCAAATTAAAAGATACAAATGAGGCAAATCGTGCAGCATTAGAGGCACATGATGGTGTTATTACTGTCGTTGAAAGTGGCGGACAATATCAAGTTGTTATTGGTAGTAATGTAAATGAAGTCTATAAAGATTTAATGGCTATCTCAAATCTAGATAATGCGTCTTCTGAAGCAAATGAATCTAATGAAAAAGGCACTATTATGGGAACTCTAATCGATGTTATTTCTGGGATTTTTACACCGTTCTTAGGAGCGATGGCAGGTGCTGGGGTTTTAAAAGGATTCCTATCATTATTAACCGTTACGAAAGTATTATCAGTTGAAACCGGAACCTATAAAGTTCTTTTTGCCGCAGCAGATGGGATTTTTAATTTCCTACCATTCTTCTTAGCCTTTACTGCAGCTAAGAAATTTAAAACAAATCAATATGTAGCTGTCGGTTTAGCTGCTGCATTAATGCATCCAGTAATGGAAGCTGCAAATGCGGCTGCGGTTCCAATTACATTTTTTGGAATTCCAGTAACGTTGATGTCGTATGCATCAACCGTTATTCCAATTATTTTAGCAGTCTTTATTCAAAGCTATGTAGAACGTTTCTTTGCTAAAGTAATTCCTGAATTTATCAAAATTATCGCGGTACCGTTGTTAGTATTATTAGTAATGGTTCCATTAACATTTATCGCAGTTGGTCCTTTAGGTGGATTTATTGGCGATGGTTTAGGATATGTGTATGGCTTAATTTACGGACTAAGCCCAATGATTGCTGGTGCTTTTATGGGTGCTTTCTGGCAAGTATTAGTTATCTTCGGTATGCATTGGGGCTTTGTTCCAATTATGATGACCAATTTAACACAAGCTGGTTTCGATACAATGGTACCAATGTTATTGCCAGCTGTTTTAGCACAAGGTGGAGCAGCATTAGGGGTTTTCTTCAAAACAAGAGATACAAAAATGAAAACTTTAGCAGGTTCTTCAACATTAACTGCTTTATTCGGAATTACTGAACCAACGGTTTATGGTGTTACTTTAAAACTAAAAAAACCATTTATCTACGGATGTATTGGTGGCGCAATTGGTGGCGGAATCATTGGTTTTGCTGGTGTTAAAAACTTTGCTTTTGGATTAGTTAGTTTGCTAAGCTTGCCATCATTTATTAGTACAGATCCAACCATTTCTTCAAATGTAATGGTTGCGATAATCGCAACAGCGATCTCATTTGTCATCGGATTAGTTTTAACATTAGTATTAGGTTTCCAAGATGTTGAACCAGCTGTTGTTGCAGGAACGCAAACAGCAACAACTGAAGAGTTAAACAATGACACAGATGCTGGAACTTATATTGAAAAAGAAGTAATTGAAAGTCCACTAGCAGGAAAAATCTTCCCATTATCAGAAGTGAAAGATGAAGCTTTTTCGTCAGGAGCATTAGGAAAAGGCCTTGCAATTGAACCAACAGTCGGAGAATTGGTTTCCCCGGTAAATGGTGAAGTGACAATTGTTTTCCCAACAGGTCATGCAATCGGTATTATTTCTGATGAAGGTACAGAAGTTTTGATGCATATTGGAATGGATACTGTTCAATTAGATGGTGTTGGTTTTACAACTCATGTCAAACAAGGCCAAAAAGTAAAAGTGGGCGAGTCGTTAGTTAGCTTTGATATTGAGAAAATTAAAGCAGCGGGCTATCCAGTAATTACGCCAATTGTCATTACAAATTCAAAAGACTTTTTAGATGTATTAACAACAGAAGAGTCAGATGTTGCAACACAAGATTACTTGATGACGGTTGTCATTTAACCTTTAAACAAGTAAGATAAATGTAACAAGGAAAATCACTTGCCTTTGGGTAAGTGATTTTTCTTAATTGAGGGAGGAATCAATTAAAATGAGTAAAGTAGAGACACTACCAACAACGATTTATTTAGCAAGACATGGACAAACTTGGTTTAATAAGATGGAGCGGGTTCAAGGTTGGAGCGATACGCCGTTAACTCCAGAAGGTGTAGCTGGTGTTGAAAAATTAGGACGCGGCTTAAAAGAGTATGAATTTGTTATCGCTTATTCTAGTGATGCAGGTCGTGCAAGGGAAACTGCTCAAATTGTCTTAGCTCATAATCAACATAGCACAGACTTAGTGCTACAAGAATCTAAAGAAATTCGAGAAGCTTGTTTTGGCATTTTTGAAGGAGATACGAATGAACGGATGTGGCAACATATGGCTGAATCATTAGGTCATGACACCATTGAGGCAATGATGACAGCAACAACACCAGAAAGTATCCAAGCGGGAATGAAAGCTATTGTGAATGCGGATACGTTAGGGATTGCTGAAGATTTTCTAACTGTTCAAAAACGTGTAACGAAAGCTTTAATCCAAATAGCCAAAGAAGTGCAACTTTTGGGTGGAGGCAATATTTTGATTGTTAGCCATGGGATGACTATTGCGGCGTTGCTATCTGGTTTAGTTGAAGGACTGATAAAAACGGATATTCAAAATGCTACAATTACGAAATTAACCTATCAAGCTGGAGCATTATCCGTTGAAAAAGTCGGATCAACAGATTATTGGGTCTAATAAAAGGGAGGCAAAGGTGGCTAGTGTAACTTTTGTCTTTTTTATTTGCAAATGACTTGAGCTTGACGTAACGTATAGGTGTAAACTAGTTTTTGTCAGGAGGTGTTGAAGTTGGAATATACGGTAAAAAAATTAAGTGAGCTTGCAGGAATAAGTGGGAGGACGCTCCGATTTTATGATCAAATCAACTTATTAAAACCTAAACGTATTAATTCATCAGGTTATCGAATTTATGGAGGCAATGAGGTTGATCGTTTGCAGCAGATCTTGTTTTATCGCAGTTTAGGGCTACCATTAGAAGAAATTAAACAAATTTTAGATGCTCCTGATTTTGATAATGAAGTAGCTTTAATGGAACATTACCAACAACTTTTAAAGGAACAACAGCAACTGAATCAATTAATTGCAACCGTTGAAAAAACCTTGCAAGCGAAAAGAGGACTGAGTAAGATGAAGGATCAAGAAAAATTTGAAGGCTTTAAGAAAGAATTAATAGAAAAAAACGAAGTCCAATATGGTGCAGAAATTCGTGAAAAATATGGGATGCAAGCGGTGAAAGCGTCAAATCAAAAAATGGCTGGAATGAGTCAAGAACGCTACCAAGCTTTTGAGCAATTAGGTGATGACTTAATTGATGAATTACGTGAAGCAATGAAAACAGGTGATCCAGGAAGTGAAGTAGGTCAAAAAGTAGCAGAGATGCATCGTGACTGGTTAGGTTATACTTGGGGAAGTTATTCCAAAGAAGCACATCGTGGTTTGGCAGAAATGTATGTAGCTGATCCGCGTTTTACTGCGTATTATGATGAACGTGCAGGCTTAAAGGCGGCTGAATTTTTACGAGATGCGATTATAGAATATACAAACTAGTCAAAATGTAAAGCCCCCTCAAAATGTTTGCTTGGGGGGATTTTCTTCATTGCAATTATTATAGGTCAATTAAGACAAAATAAAGCATAAAAATACCACTAAATCTAAAACCATGATTTAGTGGTATTTTTGAATTATTCAAATTGTGCAGCATATAAACGATGGTAGTAACCATCAATTTTTAAGAGCTCTTCATGTGTACCTGTTTCAACAATATTACCTTTATCCATAACCAGAATAATATCGGCTTCTCGAATAGTTGAAAGACGATGGGCAATCACAAAACTAGTCCGACCTTGCATCATTCGCAGGAAGGCCGTTTGAATTTGCATTTCTGTTAAGGTATCTACAGAACTAGTCGCTTCGTCTAAGATTAACATCGGTGGATTTGCGAGCATTGCGCGAGCGATAGTTAATAATTGTCGTTGTCCTGACGAAACAGAAACACCACCATTTCCGATGATTGTATCATATCCATGAGGCATCTTGACAATAAAAGAATGAGCTAAAGCAGCTTTAGCCGCAATAATAATATCTTCTTCCGTAGCGGCTGGATTTCCATAAGCGATATTCTCTTTAATAGTGCCTGAGAACAGCCATGTATCCTGCAAAACCATGCCAAATGAACGGCGCAAACTATCTCTGGTGTATTCTTTAATGTCTACACCATCGACTTCAATTGATCCACTGTCTAACTCATAAAATCGCATTAATAGATTGACTAAAGTTGATTTTCCAGCACCAGTTTGTCCAACAATGGCAACTGTTTCACCTGCATCAACACTTAAGTTTAAGTCTTGAATGAGAGGACGGTCTTTTTGATAGCTAAAGTGAACATGTTTGAAATCAATTCGACCTGCTGCATGTTCTAAAGACAAGGCAGTTGCTGGATCTGGAATTTCAGGTGTAGCATCTAAAATTTCAAAAACACGACGTAATCCAGCCGCGGCTGTTTGAATTTGCGTGGTAATACCTGAAAGTTCAATAAAGGGTTTTGAAAATTGAGCCGAATAAATGACAAAACTTGAAACAATCCCAACAGTAATCGTCCCATTACCTGTTACAACTAAAATTCCTCCAATTGTCCCAATCAGTAAATAAGAAAGATGATCGACAAAACGAGCTGAAGGATTGGTAATCGATGAGGTAAATTGAGCCTTTTGTCCCCAAAAATAAAGTCGACTATTAATTTCTTTAAAACTATCTTCTACTTGTTCTTCATGAGTAAAGGCTTTAACAACTTTCTGATTGGTTACCATTTCTGATACATAACCAGAGATTTCACCAACGATTTGCTGTTGTTTGGTAAAGTTTTTTTGTGATAAACGAGCAACAATCCAAGCGATAATAAAAACCAAAGGTGTTGTAAATAATACAATCAGCGTTAAAAGTGGACTAAGATAGAGCATAAATCCTAACGAAACAAAGACAATAATCACACCAGAAAATAAGTTGTTTAAGGTAATACTAACAGCATCAGAAATACTATCTAGATCATTAGTGAAACGACTAATAATATTGCCGTGAGGAGTGTTATCAAAAAAACTTAAAGGCAACTGATTAATTCGATCAAATGTTGCAATTCGTAAATCTTTAACAGCATTAAAGGATACTTTATTTGAAAAATAACTAATTAACCACTGAGTCACGATTGCTAATAGATAAGTAAGAGCTAGGAGTTGAATAATATGGAAAAGCTGTGAAAATTCCACTTGACCTTTTCCAATAATCGCATCAATTCCTTTACCAGTATAAAAAGTAGCCGCAATAGTAGCTGTACCGCCAATGACTCCACAGAGTAAAGCAGCAAAAATCGAACTCCGATAATGAGTCATATATGGCAAAAGACGTTTAAGGTCGGTTAGTTGAAACTTCTTTTTATTCATTTTTAGCACCTCCATCGTGTTCAGAATCTGTATCGCTTTGAGATTCATAAATCTGGCGATACATATCGCAAGAGACTAATAGGTCTGAATGAGTTCCTTTTCCTGCTAATTTTCCATCATTTAAAACAAGAATTTCGTCAGCAGCTTGAATTGAACTAATTCTTTGAGAGACGATCACAACGGTAGTGTTCTTTAAACGACTTGCTAAAGCACGACGTAAATTGAGATCCGTTTGGTAATCCAATGCACTTAAGGAATCATCCATAATTAAAATAGCTGGCTGTGCTACCAAGGCGCGAGCGATAGTTAAACGTTGACGTTGACCTCCAGAAAAGTTTTTTCCACCTTCATGAACTTGAGAGTGAATACCGTCTTTTAGGCCGTTAACAAATTCAGCACTTTGAGCAATTTCTAAAGCCATTTGCAAATCTGCATCTGTTGCATCTGGCTTGCCCCAACGAAGATTTTCAGCAATAGACCCAGTAAATAAACTGCTACTTTGGGGAACATAACCGATTTGTTGACGTAAACTCGCTAAATCAAATTCTTTTACATCCGTTCCATAAATCGAAACAGTGCCAACGGTAGCATCATAAAAACGGGGAATCAAGTTAATTAAGCTACTTTTTCCACTACCAGTTGGTCCCGTAATTCCTATTATTTTTCCTGGATTTAAAGTGAAATTAATTTTTTCTAAAGAATTTGCACCAGCTTCGGCGTATTTAAAATCAACATTGGTAAATTGAATAGCTGGTTGAGAGCTTGTTAATGCAAATGAACGTGAATTTTCTAGATTGACAATGGCTACTTCAGTATCAAAAATTTCATTAATACGAGCTGCCGAAGCAGTTGCTTTAGTAAAAATTACTACTAAGTTGGCGACAATAATTAGGGCTAGTAACATCTGCATAACATAATTAATTAATGCTAGGACTTCTCCTTGTTGCATGCTACCCGTGTTTACTTGAAATCCACCAACATATAGAATAATCATAATGCCTCCATTCATAATGAATGAAGTTGCGGGAGTCATTAAAGCCGATAAATTCGCAACACGAATGTAAGATTTTGCTAAGTCATCGCTAACTTCTTCCGCGCGTTCTTTCTCCTTATTTCCACGAGCAAAGGCCCGAATAACTCGCACACCGCTTAGATTTTCTCCCACAACTTGGGTCAAACGATCTACTTTCTTTTGAACGGTTTTATAAAGAGGAATGGTTTTAGTCATAATAAAGTAAAGAATCACACAAAATAAAGGCAAAAGTATCGCAAAAACTAAAGCAAGTTTTGGACTTACATAGATTGCCATAATGACAGAACCAATACTTAAGAAGGGCGCTCGAATGACTAGGCGAATCAGCATTGCTAAGGCAAGCTGCATTTGATTAATATCGTTAGTTGCTCGAGTAATCAAGGTGGATGTCCCAAATTGGTCAATTTCTTTATGTGAAAATGAATTAATTTTCTTCATTAACTCATTCCGAAGCTCTGTTCCAAATCCCTGAGAGGCAATCGAAGCTGAATATTGGCAAATAAAAACAGACATCAGCCCGATAATGGACATGACCAACATTAAACCTCCCATTTTATAAATATATGCAGTATCTCCTTTGTTGATTCCTTGATCAATTAATTTGGCCATTAATAATGGTAGAAACAATTCAAAAACAGCTTCGATAAATTTGAAAAAGGGACCAATAATCATCTGCAATCGGTATTTTTTGGCATAACGTAATAAAGCAATCAATTGAAAACTCCTTTCTATTGGTAAAAAGATAATTGTAGCGAATATAAGTATCGTTCTGTTTAGAACTTTTCTAAGTTATTATAGCATAACCCTAAATAATTTTTCTTTTTCCAAACTAAAATTGAAACGGTTATAGCTTGCTAAAAAATGCACAAGTCAGTATGATAAATATAATAAAACATAAAGGTGGTTAACTGAATGGATCAATCATTTGAACGGATTTTGCTCTTATTTTTTACTTATGCAGTTATCGGATGGCTATGGGAAACGGTTTATTGTTCCATAAAAGCTAAGAAATTTGTCTATCGAGGCTTTCTAGTGGGACCTTATTGTCCAATCTATGGTTTTGGGGTTCTAGCAGTTCTTTATTTTATCGAACCTTATCAAAATAATCTTTTATTTCTTTATGTATTTTCAGCGGTAACGGTAACGATTTTAGAATATATAACTAGCTATGTATTGGAAAAATTATTCCATACAACTTGGTGGGACTATAAAGATGTGCCGCTAAATCTAAATGGGCGTATCGCATTGCCAGTCTCTTTATTTTGGGGCATTGGCTGTGTCTTTATTGTCAAGGTGATTCAACCGCTAGTTAGTCAAATGGTAGATGATTTAATCAGTCATTTTGGCTTAGTGTTGCCTCTTTTAATTATAGTGATTATGTTAGCTGATCTTTGTTATTCAGTTGTATCAATGGCAGGTTTCCGACAAAAGCTTACTAGTTTAGCTGAGGAAGTTGAGGAACGACGAACAGAAGCACTTGATAAAATGACAGAAACACGAGAATTAGTCGGACATGAGCTAGAGCAATTTAAAGCAAATAGAGAGAACTGGCTAAATCAAGTGAAACAAAGTACAGAATTAAAAGCTCATTTTGATAAGTTGAATTTTAATCAAAAACGGATGTTGCGTTCTTTTTCTAATTTGAATGTCCCAAGTATAAAAAACTTTAAAGATCTAAAAGAAGTACAAAAAAAGGTGAAACGTTAATGAAATGAACTGTTTTTCGCTATCTTATTAAGAAAATAGCCGCATTTTGTTAATAAAAGGTTAAATTTTATAAAAAAACAGCGTATTGTTTCTTGTTTGTAACAGAATGATTTCTAAATCGTTACAAAAGGCTTGGGAAAAAGACAAATTGAAATATAAATAAGAGTTCTTTTATGGAAATCCATAAAAAACTCTTATTTTTTTAGTAAAGTTTTTAATTTCGTTAGTACTTCCCGATAGCATCAATTAAAGCTGAACTTGTGGAATAAATTGCTCCATTTAATTTTACTAAACCTGCTGTATAAAGATTTATATAGGCAAACTGTGATTCAGCAACTTCTTGCAACGCATCTAGTTTTTTATGATTGGTAGCGCCTTGTTGACGAGAGTCTGTATAAAGACCTAAAACAGGAATTCCAGCTTGGTAAGCCACTCCAATTTCAGTAGCCACACCAACATCAATACTTGCTCCATCTAAAACAGCGACCATTAAGTTACTAGATAAAAGAGCATCTGTATCATATTTAGCAATTGTTTTCGCATCTGCATAGGCATTTTTATCATTGATTTCCATCTGTTCTTGAGGAACATATACGTCGATTTTTGGATAAGCTATACGTATCTTTTCTACCAATTGTTGATTATAGAGCAATTCCATTTCAGAAAATAGCGGACTAGCAAAATAAATTTTTGACATAATTTTTCTTCCTCCTAATATCTTTTATTACACATCTAGTATACCTTTAAAACCTGATTGTAACAAAAAGTAATCTTTGTGAAATATAAAAGCGAATATTATTCGATATAATATGGGAAGTATCAAAGTAGGAGTATGGTTCAACCATTAACGAAAGGTGTTGTCAAACTAAGTGAAATTACGAAAACTAGTTGTATATACAGTTCTTGCGTTTTTTAGTGTAAATTTAATAGCAAATGTTGGACACGCGGCGTCTCTTGATGAGATTAGCAAAGCGCAACAAGAAAAAAAAGCAAGTATAGTTGCAGTTGATAGCGAAATTAGTCAAACATTGGTTTCATTAAATGATAAAAACCAAGAAATAGAAAATCTAAATCAAAAAATTACTGAAAAACAAGCAAGTTTAACAGATACCGCTGAGAAAATAAAAGCGAAGCAAGCAAATATTGACGAACGTATTACTCAAGCGAAGAAAAGACTGCAAACACTTCAAACATCTGAAGCGAATAAAAGTATGATTTTAATGATTCTTCAATCAGAAAACGTAACGGACTTTTTAAGTCGTGCATATATGATTGCTACTTTACAGTCAGCTGATACTGAAAATTTACAATCAGCTAAAAAAGAGCAAGACGAGTTATCTAATTTAGAAGAAAAATTACGTGAAGATGCAACGACATTAGCTAGTCAAAAAGAACAAGTTTCAAAAGATACAACTGACTTAAATTCAAAAATGGCTAGTTTACAAAAAACAATGGACGAAAACAAAGGTGCGTTAGATGCATTAGATGCACAAAAAGCAACGGAACAAACTCGTTTGAATGAAGAAGCTGCAAAGAAAAAACAAGCAGAAGAACTAGCAAAACAAGCAGAAGCCGCTAAAGTTTCGACAGTTGCAACTGCAGCACCTGCTGCAAGTCCAACGGAAACTCCTAAGAACGATGTAGTAGCGCCTACACCTGCTCCAGCCAATCCAACAGATCAATCAGGTGCCGGTGGTGCTGGCAGATCAATGATTGTTTCATCAACTGGGTATTCATATACTCAAGCTGGATTAGGTTTCTTTACTTCTAATGGAACTGATTTACGAGTAAACTCAATGGTTATCGCTGTTGATCCTCGAGTAATCCCAATCGGTACACGTGTAGAAATTCCTGGTTATGGTGTTGCAATTGCTGCTGATACTGGTGGGGCCATTAAAGGAAATAAAATTGATATTCATTTCCCTACAGTTGCTGAATGTTTAGCTTGGGGACGTCGAACGATTACAATTAAAATTTTAGACTAAAAATAAGTTAGAAATAGAAACGGGTGAAAGACAGTGACAGTTGATATTGATTTTTATCATGAAAAAGACGAGAATGCTTTTCTTGATAAATGGGAAGCAGAAAAAGGTGAAATTACAGATATTGATCAATTTTACCAAGAGATTGCTTTAGCAGCAAAAACTGCATATGAAGCTGGAACTGTAAATCTAGGTAAGAAATTTGTTTATCAAGATGTTGTAGTTGGTTATGTTGATTACAATACATTTAACGAATTGTTTCTATTTAGCACAAAAAAACAATAAACTAAAAAAAGTGTTCATGAGTAAAATCATGAACACTTTTTTTGATAGTAAAGAATTGAAAACGCCTATTGTTTAAAGAGAATACGACAACAATCTTACATTATGTAGAATGAAGCACAAATTGATTTTCGTTCAAATTATGTGAGTAAAGCAAGAATTATTAAAAGAAAGGCAAATAAAAAGCTACCTGTAGAGAGCAGGTAGCAAAAAGGAGTTATTCACTACAGTTTGGAGGAGTGTAATGAAAATGAAAAAAATTAAAAAAGTTAGTTTAGCGTTTCGGATTACATTGGTTAGTAGTAAATGTAATCCTTACTACTCTTGTAGTATAACGAGAATGTATGAAGAAAGTATGTTAAAAAAAGCAAAGAAGGTTGATTTTCTGATGAAAAAAATGCATCTTCTAGTAGATGAAGAACGAAATTGGTTTGCATTGAACCTATAAAATCAGATTTTAGTGCCTTCAAAAGATCGGTAGTTTTTAACATAGTCACTAATTTGATTTTTTTAAATTATATACAAAGGAGCTTTTTGTGAAATTTTTGAACTTGATCCATTTAATCAGTAATCTGACATTCAACTCTTCAAGTAGTTTCATTTTACTTTGCCTTCGTTAGTAGAATTATTTTGTAGTTCTCGCTATTTATTCTAGTAATAACGTTAATTTATTTTAAATAGAATATAAGCTCATTTGCATGAGAATAAGAAAATGATGCAGAAGTTACTTCTAGTAATTTAATGTGTCTTTGAAATGAAAAAATTTAAAAATGGCTTATGTTGTAAGAGTTTTAAGGAGAAAATGGAAATCTAAATCCCACATCCCATCCAATAAGTAACTAAATAAATACAGATAAGATTTACAAGATATGATAAAATGAAAGCAGTAACAATTCTGGATTGAGAAAGGATATCAAAAATGACGACTATTTTTATACATGGGCTTGGACAGGATGCATCCAGTTGGGATGAAACTATTTCTTTCATGAACATAAGTAAACGTGAGAATATCATTGCCCTGGATTTACTATCATTATTAATGGGAAAGCCTGCAGTTTATGAAAATTTGTATCAGTCTTTGGAGGAGTATTGTGAAGCAATTTCAGAACCAATTAACTTCTGTGGGCTTTCTTTAGGAGCTATTTTAGCATTGAACTACACAATCGACAATCCCCAAAAAGTGAATTCATTAGTTTTAATAGGTGGACAAGCCAAGATGCCCAAAGGATTATTGAAGGCACAAAATGTTATTTTTCAATTTATACCAAAGTCTTTTTTTAAAAAAATGGGTTTTGAAAAGAAAGCTTTTCTAGGGTTAACTAGCTCAATGGTAGATTTGGATTTTAGTCAGCAATTAGAAGAAATTAGTTGTAAGACAGTCATTATTTGTGGGGAAAAAGATCAAGCGAATAAAAATGCTGCAAATTTACTCGCCGCAAAAATTTGCAATGCGGAATGTCAATTTGTTCCGCAAGCGGGGCATGAGTTAAATAAAGAAGCGCCTAAAGAGTTAGCTGAGATGCTTGATTCATTCTACATATAACCAAATGAAAGAGGCATCACATTGATTTGTGATGCCTCTTTCGCAGAATTAAGCTAAATCCGTTCCGTTTGTTTCAATAACTTTTTTATACCAGTTAAATGATTTTTTCTCATAACGATCGCCAGTACCATTTCCATTATCATCTAAATCAACATAGATAAAGCCATAACGTTTTGACATTTCACCAGTTGAAGCGCTAACTAAATCGATACATCCCCAAGGAGTATACCCCATTAAATCAACGCCATCTGCAATTGCTTCACCCATTGCGACAATATGACTACGTAAATAATCAATGCGGTAATCATCAGCTACATAGTTATTTTCATCCAATGTATCGTATGCACCTAACCCATTTTCTACAATAAATAAGGGTTTGTTGTAACGGCTGTATAATTCATTCAAAGCAAGACGCAATCCAACTGGGTCAATTTGCCATCCCCAATCAGAAGCATCCAAGAATGGATTGCTAACACCAGATAATAAGTTTCCTTCTGATTTTGCTAAGGTTGCTTCATCAGTAGTTACAACAGTTGACATATAGTAGCTAAAACCAATGTAATCAACAGGATGTGCTTTTAATAATTCTAAATCACCTGGTTGAATATCTAGCGTTACATTGTTTTCAGACCATAAACGTTTTGCGTAATGCGGGTATTCACCACGAGCTTGAACGTCAGCACAATAGAAATTAAAACTTTGTGTATAGTCCATAGCTTTCAAATGATTGATTGGATTTGAATCATATGCATATGTTGTTGCGTAGATAATCATACACCCAACTTGCAAATCCGGGTTTAGTTCATGGGCGATTTTTGTTGCTTTACTGCTGGCAACAAATTGATTATGCAGACCTTGGTAGACAGTTTGTTTATCATTAGCACCAGATTTTACAGTTAAACCTTGGCTCATTACGGGGAAATGTAAGGCACTATTAATTTCATTAAAAGTCATCCAATACTTTACTTTTTCATGGTAACGTTCTAAAACAACGCGAGCATATGTTTCATAAAAATCGATTAATTTACGATTGCCCCAACCACCATATTCAGTTGCTAAATGTAACGGCATTTCATAATGAGAGATCGTTACAACAGGTTCAATTCCATAGTTTAAACACTCGTCAAAAATTTTATCATAGAAAGCTAAACCAGCTTCATTAGGCGTTGATTCATCACCTTTAGGGAAAATACGTGACCATGCGATAGACAAACGATAGACTTTAAAGCCCATTTTTGCGAATAAAGCGATATCTTCTTGGTAACGATGGTAATGATCGATTCCATTATGGTTTGGATAAACGTATTTAGTTTCATCAATTTCAAAGTTAAAATCTGGTTGTGCAACAATTTTAAAGCGCTCTTTACCGCCTGGTAAGGCATCTGCAACCGAAAGTCCTCGGCCATCTTCTAAGTATCCACCCTCTAATTGGTTCGCTGCTGTAGCGCCACCCCATAGGAAATTTTTAGGAAAAACTGATTGATTATTTGTCATAAAAAAAGCACCTCAATTCATTTATTTCCTTTAGTTTAAACTATGTGATGCATTACATGTCAAGCGAAAGTTCAAAATAAATGGCAATCGTTTGAAAAGAAGTTGATGAAGTCTTTGATTATAAAGGGTTACAAGTAGTGGTGATGTCTTCTTTTTTTGAAAAAAATTAATGCAATGTAGAAATTAAGCGGTAGTTATGAATCAAGTAAGAAACAGTTAATTTTTGTTTGCTATACTTTGGCAGTAGTATAAATTACTGAAATTTTTATGTTTTTACTAAACAAACAACTAGCAGATGCAGTGAAGTTTTATTCGCATGTAAAAGGAATTTGTTGACTGTTGAAAACACAAAATTTAACAAAGGGGAGAACAAGAATGAAAGCAACAAAAATAATCGTAACACTGTCATTAGCAACAATCTTACTAGCAGCATGTGGCAAAGGAAACTCTACACCTGCGAGTAAAAGCCAAGAAAGTAGCACAGCAAAAGTTGTAACAGAATCGCCAAAAGCAGAAAATAGTTCACTTAGTATTAGTAGTGTGTTCAAAGGTGAAAATGGTCATTCTGTAAAAGGCAAAGCCACAATTGAAAAGGGAAAGTTAATGTTGAGTGATTTTACAACAGATGATGGGCCTGATTTACGTGTCTATCTAAGTAAAGGAACAGATAGTAAAAAGGCTAAAGAAATTGCAAAAATTGATCTTAATAAAAAGGAGCAAACCTTTGATTTATCAGATATCAATCCTGAAGAGTATGATACTATTTTGATTTATTGTAATAAAGCACATGAACTATTTGGAAGTGCAACGTATGAAAAATTAGGAACAACGAATACCAGTACTTCATTAACAGGAAAATTTGCCGGATTAAATGAAAAAAATGTTCAAGGGCAAGTAACAATAGAAGGAAATAAAGTGATGCTTTCTAATTTCACAACAGATGATGGACCTGATTTGCATGTTTATTTAATAAAAGACGATCAGATTGACGGTGGGATAGAAGTAGGAAAACTTGAGTTAAATAAAGAAGACCAAACATTTACACTTCCTGATGGTATTGATTTAAAGGAATATAAAAAAGTAGCGATTTATTGTGAACAGGCTCATATTTTCTTTGGCGAAGCCGTACTATAATGGGAATAAATAAATTTACACTATATGTTATCACAATTGTCCGTATTATAGTGGGGCTTTCTTGGTTGCAACAGGGGATGTTTAAATTCCAAGCACATTTCAATATTCAAGGTCTAGTGAATACAATTGCAAATGGAAGTGATTCACCAATGTGGTATCAAGAGTTCTTTGAGCATGTTGTTAGCAATAACATTGCTTTATTTAACTTATTGATTCCAGCAGGAGAAATTGCGGTTGGCTTAGGATTGATTTTTGGCGTCTTAATTAGGGGCGCAATCTTAGGGGCATGCCTGATGTTAATTAATTTTTGGTTATCGAATATGATTTATATTTATCCCTTCTTATTAGTTGGCAGTATCATTTTATTAAATTGGTATCCTCAAACATTAAGCTATACATTATGGACGGCTTTAGACAAGTTAAACATACGTGAAAGAATGACTTAAAACAAGTAGGATAAATCTGGATAAATAGTGTGAGCTGAGGAAGTTTCTTTAGTTTGCACTATTTATTAAAAAGGTAGTGAGGAAATGAAACAAACGATCTTATTGGTTGACGATGAAAAAACAATTATTGATATTTCTAAAAAGTATCTAGAAAAAGAAGGCTATAAAGTGTATCAAGCAATTAGCGCAAAAGAAGCCTTTGCAATTTTCAATACTGAAAATATTGATTTAATCATAACGGATATTATGATGCCAGAAATTGATGGATATGAATTTATGATTGATATATTGGAAAAGAATGAACAAATTCCATTTATTTTTATCACAGCTAAGAATGCCAATCAGGATAGGTTGTACTCATTAACGTTAGGTGCGGATGACTATATTACAAAGCCCTTTAATCCATTGGAGCTTGTTTTGAGAGTCAAAAATATTCTACGAAGAGTGTATGGTGAAGTAGATAATACGATTAAGATAAATAATCTTGAAATGGATTTAGACCGTCGAATTGCAAAAATTGGTAATGACTCCTTAGATTTAACGACGAAAGAATTCATGTTGTTGTGGGTTTTAGCAAAAGATCCAGAGAGAGTTTTTTCAAAGTCAGAAATCTTGAATCTTGTTTGGAACAGTCACTATGAGAATGATCGAAATACAGTAAACGTTCATATTCATCGTTTGCGTGAGAAATTAAATCAAGTTGCTGATGCTGAAAATGCACCGATGATTAAGACGGTGTGGGGAACAGGGTATAAAATTGAGGGAATAAAATGACGTTAAGAAAAACACTTTACTTTACTTATATTGGGATATTGTTGCTAGTACTAATGATTACGATGTACTTTGTAGAAGCGATGATAGTCGATCAAAAGACAGCTAATATCGTTATATTAGCAGTATTAACAATCACACTGATTTTATCTTGTGTGAATTATCTTGTGATGAGTCCTATGTTGAAAGTCCTTTTAGTATTGCAACGTACGAGTCAAAAGAACGCAGCGGGTGAATTTATAACCATTCCTAATAAAACGTTGATTAAGGAAATTGCTATGTTATTAAAGGATTATAATCAAATGGTGAACCAGCTGGAAAAACAAGTTACTCAAATAAAACAAGTAGAGAAAGAAAAAAGTGAAATGATTTGCAACCTTTCTCATGATATTAAAACGCCCGTATCTTCCCTTATTGCACTAGGACAAGCCTTATCTGATGATATATTGGAAGAGTCTGAAAAAATATATTATCTTCAAGCAGTTTTAGATAATTGTTACCGAATTTCTGATTTATCAGATGAGCTATTTCAAGTTGTAGAAAGCGATAAAATTGCATTAGAAAGTAGAAAAGATGAGATTTGGTTAGATACGATTTTAATTAAAGTTTTAAATGCCTTCAAAGGAAAGATTGATTATTCTAAAAGAGAAATCAGTGTTGATGGAATGGATATGACAAAACCTATTTATTCAGATGAATCCTCTATTTACCGAATATTATATAACGTGATTGACAATAGTTTAAAATACTCTCAGTCAGGCACATCTATCAAAATTAAAATAATTGAACAACTGAACTATGTAGAAATTCGTATAAAAGATTATGGGCAAGGAATCTCCTTAAGGGAACAGGAAAATATTTTTAAGCGAACCTACCGTGTGGAGAAATCTAGAAACCTAGAAACTGGCGGACATGGATTAGGATTGTCGATTAATAAACAGTTACTTCAAAATATCGGTGGTTCTATTTCTGTATTTTCAGAGATTGAAATGGGCAGTACGTTTTATATTAAAATTCCTTATAGTTACTGATGTATCGGCATAATCAAAATGAATGAGTTCGTTGAAAATATCAAGAGGAAGAACATAAGTGAGGACGAGGTGAAGGATAAGATGGAATATGATGTTGCGATAATTGGAAGTGGACAGGCGGCTTGGAATGCGGGAATAACCTTATCAAAAAGTGGTAAAAAAGTTTGTATGATTGAAAATGATTTATGGGGCGGAACTTGTCCGAATAGAGGATGTGATCCTAAGAAAATTTTTAGCAATGCAGCTTTTCAACACTATAAAACGAAAAAAATGGAAGGAGTAGGCGTCGGAAAAGTTGAAGAGATGTCTTGGCAGAAATTAATGGCGTTTAAAAATAAACTGATATCTCCCTTGTCTCATGAATTAAAATCAAGTTTTGAACGTACAGGAATTGATACGAAAAATGGATTTGGTCATTTTAAAGAAGGAAGATTGTATGTAGATGAAACCGAGGTGCAGGCAGAAAAAATAATTTTAGCTTTAGGCCAAAAGCCTGTAATTCCCGAGATACATGGAAATGAATGGATTCACGATAGTTATCATTTTTTCGAGATAGAGGAGCTTCCTAAAAAAATGCTAATCATTGGTGGTGGATATATAGCCTTTGAGCTGGCCTCCATCGCGAATCAAGCTGGAAGTGATGTAACTATTATTCATCGGAACAATCGACCATTAAGACAATTTCCACAAAAAATAGTGTCAAAATTAGTGGATGAAATGCAAAAGCAAGGAATTAAATTTGTATTTGATGCTAGTGTTGAAGAGGTTGAAATAAATGGGGAGACTCTAATTGCTCATACGACTAAAGGCATCATTAAATCAGATTATATCCTTTCTGCGATTGGGAGATCGGGTGATTTTGAAAAGATGCACTTAGATTTAGTCGGTGTGAAAACCGATTCTAATGGGGTCATCGTAAACGAATATTTGCAAACAGAAAATGAAAACATTTATGCTATCGGAGATTGTGTCAGTAAAAGTGTACCTAAACTAACGACTACGGCTATTTTGGAAGGGCATTATGTGGGGCAATTATTTTTAGGGAAAACAGAGCAACCGATTAACTATCCCGTACTATCAACAGCAGTTTTTTCTTTCCCGAGAATGGCAAAGGTGACTACAAATTCAATCGTTCATTCTAAAAAATATGTTGATTTAGCTGAAAGCTCATTCACATTCAACTTACATTATGAAAAAGAAGTTCCTTCATTATTGGAATTTGATAACAATAATCAACTGGTGAATGCAACGATTCTAAGTAATGAGGCAGATGTTCTTGTTAATGATTTAACTATTTTATTAACAAATCAAATAACAGGGGACAAGCTAAGCGAGAGTATCTTAATTTTTCCAACGGTTCAAGATAGCTTAAAAGAAATTTTAGCTTGAAATAGTTGTAAAATGGGTTTCTATTTCTTGAGTAGGAGCCTTTTTTATTTATAAAAAAGAACGTTTGTGCGTATACTTCTTTACAAATTGCCAGAAAAGCTATACAATAAAGCCAATTTGAGAGGTATAGGAGGAAACAGCTTTGAAGACAAACTATTTAGATCATAAATTAGCCCTTTTGTCAGAATTACCAGGCTGTTATCTGATGAAAAATACTCAAAATGAGATTATTTATGTAGGGAAAGCTAAGAATTTGAAAAAGCGTGTTCGTTCTTATTTTCGTGGCACACAAGAAGGAAAGACTTTTTTATTAGTTGAAGAAATTGTTGATTTTGAGACAATCGTGACCTCAACCGATAAAGAAGCCTTGCTGTTGGAGATTACGTTGATTCAAAAACATCAGCCTAAATACAATATTAAACTAAAAGCAGGGTCTAGCTATCCTTATATTAAGATTACAGGTGATCGAGATCCTCGGATTATAATTACTTCTGATGTGGAAAAAGATGGTGGTTCGTATTTTGGACCTTATCCAAATGTTTATGCAGCCACTGAAACGATGCATTTTATTGAAAAGGTTTATCCGTTGAAGCGATGTGTTGGAAAACAAAGACGAGCTTGTTTGTACTATCATATGGGGCAATGCTTAGGACCTTGCGATCATGAAGTTCCAGTAGAAATTTATGAAGCCCAAATTAAACGAATCAAAGCTTTTTTAAATGGTGATACGTCTAAGGTAAAAGCCGAATTAAGAGTAAAAATGTTAGCGGCAGCTACGGAAGAAGCTTATGAGCGAGCAGCTGAATACCGGGATCAGATTCGTTATATTGAAGCAACAGTTGAAAAACAAAAAATGATTTCAACAGATCATACACCACGTGATATTTTTAGTTTTTATTTAGATAAAGGATGGATTTCCATTCAAGTTTTCTTAATTCGTCAAGCAACTTTGATTAAGCGTGAAGCCGCATTATTTCCAAGTACAGAACGTGGTGAAGAGGAGTTAGCAACCTTTATTTTACAATTCTATCAGGAAAAAAATCATTTAACTCCACGCGATATTTTGGTACCAGAAAAAGTTGAAACAGCGTTATTAAGTGAAATATTAGGCGTTCCCGTTCGAGTTCCTGTTCGTGGTCCTAAAAAGAATTTATTAGATTTGGCAACACAAAATAGTAAAATCGCACTTAATGAACATTTTAGTTTATTGGAATTAGATGAAGAAAAGACTATTGGGGCGGTGGAGGAATTATCGCAAGCATTAGGTTTGCCTTTAGTGAAACGAATTGAGTCTTTTGACCATTCTAATATTCAAGGAACATCACCGGTTTCAGCGATGGTGGTTTATGAAAATGGGCGCCCAGCTAAAAAGGATTACCGTAAGTTTAAAGTAAAAACAGTTGAAGGCAGTAATGAAGCTGCGACGACTGAAGAAGTTATTCGTCGGAGGTATTCACGTTTATTGAAGGAAAAACAGCCAATGCCAGATCTAATCTTGATGGATGGTGGAGCAACTCAAGTTCGAGCTGCTTTAAATGTATTGGAAAATGAACTAGGATTAACGATTCCAGTTGCAGGTATGGTGAAGAATGAAAAGCATCGTACGTCTAGCTTAATTTTAGGTGAGGCATTGACACCAATCTCATTAAAATCCACTAGCCAAGCTTTTTATTTACTTCAACGAATCCAAGACGAGGTCCATCGATTTGCAATTACTTTTCATCGACAAGTCCGAAGTAAAAACAGTCTGTCTTCTTTATTGGATCAAATCCCAGGAGTAGGTCCAAAAACACGAGTAAAATTATTAAAGCATTTTGGTTCACTGAAAAAGTTAAAAGAAGCTGAATTAAGTGATATTCAAGCTTTGGGGATTTCTAAAAATGTGGCTTTGTTGATTAAGATTCGGTTGTAGAGTAAGCCTTGTTCAGTAATCTTGCTTAAAAAATACTATTCTTAAAATAAGTTCAAAGACAATTAAAAATGTTCGTCTATGTTTGCATTTATTACTTCATTCAATGAATAAATACAATCGGAACCATTTCTAATTCCGTTGGATATAAAGATTCTTTGACTTTTTCCAAAGCTTTTAAAAAATTCTATCAAATTTCACCTACAGAGTTTAGGATGATTAATGGGACGGAGAAATATCAGTGGCTTATCGGATGACAAGTACGTTATAATTTGAGTAGAAGAAGACACATGTAAGTAAAAATAGAGGATAAAATCATCCATTGATGATTTTATCTTCTATTTTTAATGAGTTAAATTAAAACTTTATCTAAGAAATTTTTTGTCCGTTCATTTTTAGGATTTGAGAAGACTTCCTCAGGTTTGCCTTCTTCAACAATATAGCCACCATCCATAAAGATTACACGGTCAGCAACTTCTTTAGCAAAGCCCATTTCATGAGTCACAACAATCATGGTCATGCCTTCTCGAGCTAATTTTTGCATAACTTCTAGAACATCTCCAACCATTTCTGGATCTAGCGCACTAGTTGGTTCATCGAAAAGCATAATATCTGGAGACATTGCTAAAGCTCTAGCAATAGCCACACGTTGCTTCTGTCCACCTGATAATGAACTAGGATAAGCATCAGCTTTCTCTTGTAATCCAACTGTTTCTAATAGTTCCAAAGCTTTTTTATTGGCTTCTTCTTTAGTTGCTTTTTTTAATTGGATTGGAGCTAACGTAATGTTTTCCATAATGGTTAAATGTGGAAATAAGTTAAAATGCTGAAATACCATTCCGATATTTTCACGAACTTTATTGATATCTAGAGTTTTATCTGTTAAATCGTAATTATCAACAATTACCGTTCCACCGTTGATTTCTTCTAGACGATTCATGCAACGTAAAAACGTACTTTTCCCGGAACCAGAAGGACCAATCATACAAACAACTTCACCTTCTTGAATTTCTAAATCTAACCCTTTTAAAACTTCATTTGAACCATAGCTTTTCTTTAGGTTTTTGACTTTTAATTTACCCATTAGTAGCTCTCCTTTCCAATAAATTAGATACTTTTGTCAAGGCTGTAATGACAACGATATAGATAATCGCAATCACAAACCACATATTTGAATCATAGGTTCTAGCAACAACAATTTTCCCAGATTGTGTTAATTCGACTAAACCGATAACAGAAAGAATCGTTGTATCTTTTAGAGTAATAACGAATTGGTTAATAAATGAAGGAATCATGATTTTAATTGCTTGGGGTAAAATTATTTTTCCCATAGCTTTACTGTAAGGCAATCCTAAGCTACGAGCAGCTTCTAATTGCCCTTTATCAACGGCATTAATCCCGCCACGTACTAGCTCAGCAATATAAGCACCTGCGTTTAAACTCAGAACGATAATGGCTGCAACTGTAGCAATCATTTTAATTCCTAATAATTGTGGAATTGTGAAGAAAACGAAGAAGGCTAAAACCATCATTGGAATGCCACGCATAATATCCACATAAATCATTGAGATAATTCGTAACGTTTTGCTTGGTGTCACACTCATTAAACCAAATACAATTCCTAAAACAGATGCAATGGCTATAGAAATCAAGGTAACAAATAAAGTTGTACCTAAACCACTTAATAATTGTTTATAGTTTTCTTTTACTAAAGCAAAGATACTTTGTTTCTCAGTTTTTTCTTCACCTAAATATTTTTCAGTAATTTTTTGATACGTACCATCATTTTTTAAATTTGTTAGACCATTGTTGAATTTAGTTAATAATTCTTGATTTTTCCCTTTATTCACAGCAAAACCATATTGACCGCCTTTTTCTTTTTCACCAACTAATTTTAGGGGTGCATTTTGAGTAATCGCATAAGCCATTACTGGATAATCTTCAAATGCAGCGTCAGCACTACCAGCTTTAACTGCTTCATACATATTAGCTGAATCATCAAAAGTTGCAATGTTAAAACCATATTTATCTTTAATTGAATTAGCAAAGGTTGCTCCTTCAGTTCCAGTCTTAATCGCAACAGTTTTGCCTTTTAAGTCTTTATAAGATTTAATGTCATTGTTAGACTCTGAAACGGCCATAACAACACCACTTTCAAAGTAAGGGGTAGAAAAGTCAAAGGACTGCTTACGCTCGTTAGTAATACTCATACCAGCAATAACACCATCAACTTGATTTGCTTGCAGAGCTTGAACAGCAGCGTTAAAACCTAATGGTTTGATTTCTACTTCAAAGCCTTGATCTTTTGCAATTGCTTTAAGTAAATCCATATCAATTCCCACAAAATTATTATTTGCATCTTGGAATTCAAAGGGAGCAAATGTCACATCAGTTCCAATAATATATTTTTCTTTCGTTTCTGCATGAGCTTCAGTAGTTGAAAAGCCTGTTAGTAAAATTCCTAATGTTACGAGTAATGAAAATAGGAATAAGTAATGTTTCTTTTTATTCAATGATATCTCCTCCTGTTCAAAGATTTATTTTATTAGAAAAATAAAAAAGTTGCAACTATTATGTATGTGGTTCATGTTATAAAATGTAACATGCAATGTAAGGAGTGAACCGCTTTATAAAATGAAACCTTGGTATTAAAAAAATGAAAACGGCATGCAAAATAGATTATGAGAGCAAAATTTGATAAAAAAAGTAAGTATTTTATGAGAAAGCTTGACAAAATAGGTTATTTATCAATAAAATGAATGAAAGTCAGTCATTTTTTAAAGGAGGAAAGAGATGAAAACAGATAAAAAGGCCAAACTAGTTTCTGCAGCAATTGAAGTTTTTACCGAAAAAGGGTTAGAGCAAACTAAAATTGCTGATATTGTCAAAATTGCAGAAGTTGCTCAAGGAACCTATTATTTATATTTTCCATCAAAACTTGCGATTATGCCAGCAATAGCCGAAGTTGTTGTTCAGCAGATTTTGACTAACTTAAAGAATACACTGAATAGCAGCTTATCGTATCCACAACAATTACAACAAGTTATTGATGTTAGCTTTGCTATCACCAAAGAGTATTCAGAAGTTATTGCACTGACTTATGCAGGTTTAGCATCAAGTGAGTATTTAACGGAATGGGAAACTATTTATGAACCTTATTATCTTTATATGGCTGAATTTTTACAAGCTGGCATTACAGCGGGGGAGATGAGTCGAGGGATGAATTCAAAAGTAGCCGCTAAAATTTTAATTGGTTTAATTGAAGCAGGAGCTGAACAATTATATCTTTATACAAAGGCTGATGAGGACATGATTAAGGAACAAAAAGCTGAAGTTTTGACTTTTTCCCTACGAGCATTAGGAATGAAAACAATAGACTAACTAAATGAAATGAGTGAATAAAATTGATTAGAAAAGCAACAAAATCAGATGCTAAAGTATTAGCTCCAATGATTATGATTATTTTAGAAGATATGGAATTAGAAGTCTTTCAACAGTTGTCTAAAGAGCAGATTGAAGATGTCTTGATTGCTGGAATTCAAACAGAGAATTATCGTTATAGCTACCGTCATGCCCATGTTTGTGTACGTGAGAATGAGGTAGCAGGGGTTTTAGTTGGCTATTCAGGTAGTAAAGAAGACGAAATTGACACACCTCTAACAGCTATTTTAGCAGAAAAAGGATTAGATCCTAGTATTAAAATTTTCAATGAAAAAGAGACTTTTGCTGGGGAATGGTATTTAGATTCTATAGTTACAGCTGAAAAATATCGTGGCTGTGGTGTTGGTACGGAACTATTGGAAGCGTTAGATGACTTTGCTAAAGAAGATCAGGAAACAATGATTGGTTTAAATTGTGATCAAGAAAATCCTGGAGCTCAAAGACTTTATGAGCGAATGGGCTTTGAGAAATCAGGGGAAATGATCATTGGTGGGCATTGTTACAATCATATGCAGAAGAAAGTGTAAGCTGAAAAACCAGCGAACTGTTAAATACAGTTCACTGGTTTTATTTAAATTTTATGAATAGGTTTGTAATCGAAGTCTTTCTTTTTTTATTTTTTTTGGAGTCCGTCGAATGGCCCAGTGGTCTAAAATTAAGGCGATACAAATACATAGAGGTAAGTCTTGTTCTCGTTGGATCGCTAGGGCGTAAAGGTCTCCTGAAGCAAGATAAGCCTTCTCCATAGTCATCACGGTTTTAGTTAAGTGAGTAATCTTATAATGACCTTTCACAAAATCACCAGTGACAAGCCAATGAATTCGAGTAACATGAAAATAAGGATTTTTTAGTCCTTGATATTTTGAAATTGAGCAAACTTTTTCACCAGATAAATAAAGATCAAACTTTGGGAAAAGAGCCAACTTGGTTTGTTTAACTTCTGCGATCAAGGTTCCATCCAATTTATACAAATATAGACCATCTCCGATATTTCCCCATTTTCCTGTAACGAGGTAAATATCTTTTCCAAATTCGTCTTTAACGATAATTCGTTCTTTCCTGGCGACATATTGTTCCTTCATATAAACATGAATCATGTCCTTCACCTCTAATGTTAGAATAGCACAGATTTGTTAGAAATTCATTAGTTTAAATTGAAAAAATATCCCAAAATCCATGACTTTTTTACTAGAAATTAGTCAGGAACATGTCTTTGATGAGTGCATCAAGAAAAAAAGAGCTAAGGCTGAGTTTAGAAGATTATAACGAAGTTGGACTCAATTGTCTGAAAGCAATTGTTTTACTAGTAATAGAGGTTTATTTTGAAAGCTCATGAAAAGAAGAACGTTGCAATAAATAAGTGAAATCATAAATACAAATGGGTTTTGGTGTCAAACGAATGATATTTTGCGTCATAAGTTCAACTAAGATTTTTCTCGTAGCGCTGATAGAGGTATTGGTTAAGGATGCAAGTAGTTTTTGACTAATAAATTTAGGTAAAAATATTTCGCCATTTTTTTCAGTAGCATATTGAAGTGAAATCTCAATTAAGATAAAGATAATCCTTTCATAAACGGACAATAAATTTATTTTTCGATAATTAAAAGAGATATAAGTTGTATATTGCATATTTTGATATAAAAATTCTGGGTATTTTTTTAAAAAAGGCTCAATTTCTTTACGTGAAATGTCATAATAATAAATATCCGTTAAGGCTTTTAATTCTCCTTCAAAAAGGATGGAGTTATATAAGTTTTCTAAATCAACAAAATGGTAAGCATCAATTACATCTAAATCTATTGTTAGCTGCTTTGTATTATAGAGCCGTCTAAGCGCCACGCCACTAATAATTAGTCTTGTATAGTTGCTTTGCTTGTCACAAATCAATACATCATTTCTTTTTAAATGTTTCAAGTCTACGAAAGTAGCATTTTCTGTTAATTCTGTGAACACTTCCTTGTTAGTGGCTTTTAAATCTTTTTTCAGATGTTGAGTTTTTTTCATGTTATTTGAATTCCTTCCTATTATGAGCTGGATGAAAATTGAATAACTACATAAATAAAAATGCATTTTCAACTTGTATATACTATAATAAAGTAAGTGAACAGAGCATTTTCGACTATAAACACTAGGAGGTTATCATGACGATAGAACAGTTGAAACCTGCATTAAAGAAATTAGAAGCAATTAATTTAAGCGTACTTCACCACATGAAAAAGGAAAAGTTACCCTATGAAATTGTTGTTTTAAAAAGAAAAGAAACGTTATTTAATTACAAAAAAAAGACGGGCGTTTACTTCATAGTTGAGGGCTGTATTGTCCGAAATTTACTATTAACAAATGGTCAGATTAATTCCGTTGATTTTGTAACGAAGAATGTAATTGTGAACTGTGCTAATTTTAAAAGTTCGATTCCTTTTGAAGACGATTATCTTGCCATCACTGAAACTAAGTTAGCATTTATCCCAAATGAAACCATCTTACTTTTGTTAGAAAAATCTCCTTTGTTTCTATACACAAATCTACAATTTGAATTATATTTATCTTATTTAAGAAGAATGAATGAACACTTATCTACTAAGGAAAGAATTATATTTTTTTTGGTGGAATTATTTAGACATATTGGCAGTAAGAAAAAGGAGGGATACGTACTTCCTTCGTATATTAATCAATCTGTCCTAGCTGGTTTGGCGGCGGTTACAAGAGAGACGGTTTCGAGAGTGCTTAATCAACTTGTTCGAGAAAATTTACTAGAAATAAAACCAAAACCTTACTTTACAAAAGATCTTGATTTGCTAGCTGACCAAGTATCGCTATATAAACAATTACAACTTAGTCGTGAATTTTGATAGAAGAATAAAGCTGATAACCTAAGGTTTATCAGCTTTATTTTTTGCTTTAAAATCTAAAATGAAACGATATTGTGGTTTTTTAACTCCTTGATAATCCCCATAGTACCTTCCTCCAAAAGAAAGTGAGAGAGACTCATTTGCTTGCAGATTTCCAATCAAAGAAGGGCTAATAGCGGGAGTTAAATAATCTAAAGTTGTTTCTTGACCATCCGGTTTCAAAATTTTTAAATCTAGTTGTGCTTGATTTTTGCCTCCAACAATAGCGGTATCTGGTGCGAGTAATTCAAAATCGATCGCTTGATTTTCAATAATTTTATTTAATGAAACATCTAGTCCATAAGAGCTATTATTTTTAATTTTATAGCTAGGTGAAGAGATCGAACCGTTGTTACTGACATCAGCGCTTCCAAATAACATCTTAACTGGAATCGTCACATCTACTAAATCCTTTTGATCTTTGACACGAATATCAATTTCTTTTTGTGTTCCTTGTATATCTAAAATAGCCTTATAGTTGCCTGTATTAGGTTTGAAATCCGTTGACTTTACAACGATTTGTGCAGTTTCGTCAGTACCAGTTTGACTATTCCAAGCTTGAGCCTTTGCATTGGTTAAAATAAAGGTATCCGTATTATCAATGGTAGGCAATTCATTCTCCCAATATTCAAAGGATTCAGCTCGTAAGGCATAATTATTTTGAATGATAGTTTCTTTATCCTTCGTAAAAACAGGAACTGAAATATCTGTATAGTTAGCACTTTGATCCGTTAGACGTACGATTGCTGTCGAAAAACCAATTTTGGAAACATCTGGTTTTTGAATAAAACGATAGCTTAGTTTATCGGCTCCCGCATTATCTTGTGCTTGTTGAATAAACGTTTTAGGATCATCCGATAATAGGCCACCTAAAGTAACGATTTGTTGAACAGCTGCCCCAGTTGGTGGCGTTGTATCACTAATTTTAATTGGAACTTGGATTTGACTAGCATTTCCAGATTGATCTTCCACTTGAATCCTAACTAAGTTATCCCCAACAGTTGTAAAGTCTGGTAATGGATCTAGATGTTTATAGGCAAATGTGGCATATGCATAATTATCGGATACATTTACAAGAGGAGCTAAAGGATAGGTTGGATAATTCCCAGCTTCTACAATTTGTGGATTTGCTGTTAATTGTGGTGGTGTTGTGTCAACTAATGTTGCCGATCCATAAAAAACATTTTGATTGTTAGACGTGTCTGTCAAAGAAGCGTTAAAGACAAAAGTTCCTAGTCGTTGTGTAGTAAAATCAATAGAACTCGTTGCCGTTATAGGCAAATTACTGTTGTCTCCATAATTAGCAAATAAGCTTTTAATCTCTGGATCATCACCAGCTTCAAGTGTAATTGGGGAACGCAAAGTACCATAAGGTTTTATTGTATCTACGACAGTAAAAGGAATTAAAACTCGTTGACTTTGAACCAAATCTTTAAAAATCCCGGTGACATTAACTGGTCCTAATTGATTGAAATTAGGCATCGTAAGAAAATCATAAGTTCCAGTAACAGAACCATGAGCGGAATTAATCATGATTAGATTGTATATATTCGGTAAGACAGTGCTATTTATCTCAATGGTGTTATTTCCTCTGGGTCTTACATCCAAGGGTTGATAATCGAGTCTGACCTTTATTTGTTTTCTAAATGTATTAGAGGGACCAAACTGGTCGTTGACCCGAACCCAGCCAAATACGGTCAATTCTCGAACCATGAAAGTCCAATTTAAACGATAGTCAATTGTGAGAGTTACTTCTTTAGCTCCGCCATTTCCCCTTTTTAATGAAATGTTATTACTGGTTTTACTAGGCAGAAGCGTGTTGTTATCAGAAGAAGTAATGGAATCAATGAGTAGAGTAGTTGCTCCAGTAAAAGCATATTCATATTTGCGAAAACCAGAAATATTAAATGTATTTGTATAAGGAAAATCGTGTATGGCTCCAGGGATGGATACTAAAAGATTCTGAGACATTTTTTGATCAATAGTAATTAATTCTGCATTCAATACATCGTAAGCTACTTCATGGGCAGTTGTTCCAACGTCAGCAGCCTGAGTTGTAGTTACTGGAAATACAAATGAACTGATAATAAGAAAAGAGAACATCATTATTTTTATGATTTTCATCCTATTAACCGCCCCTTTTTGTTATAAATAATGATAGATGCTAGTAATAAAATCCAGCCTACACCCAGAGAGTGGGTGTAGAAAGACCTTTTTTCGCCAGTACGTGGCAAATGTATACTTGGTTTAGTTGTTTTTTGTTTTGGTAAGGATACTTGCGTTTTTGATTGAAAAATATGAGCCTCAACTTCAATAGATTGTGTAGTTGTTTCAGCCAATACTGGGATACTTAAAAAAAAACATCCTGTAAAAAGTAGGGTAATGAAAATAGTTTTCTTCATCCACTACTCCTTTATTGTACTTCAAATTTTAAGACTAATGTGTACTTGGGTTTAATTGTTAACCCATAATTGTGTGTAGAGCCAATCGTTCCTTTGAAAGTAAAATCAACAGATGTATTTAGAATCGCATCATTGATGCCGGACAAGGTTCCAATTTCCTTTTTCTCTGGAGCAGAAGATGTAGAAACAAGAGAAATTTCTTGATTATTTGCCGCTAATTTTAAGTCTAAATCTGGTAATTTATCGGCATCATTGCCTTTAATAAAATCTTCGACACTTACTTTAACAGGTTTAATTGAGTTATTGGTAATTTTATAAACAGGTGCTTTAATTTTTCCGTTATCTGAATCGATAGCGCCAAACAAGACTTTTGTAGGAATATCAATATCTACCCAACCTTTATCATTTGGATCAGGATCAGGACCTTCAGGATCAGGATTTGTTGGATCAAATTCACCAACCCAACCCTCAACATCAATGTTCCCTTTGTCATCTTTGGAGATAGTTTGTGATTGATCATTTGGATCAGGTTGTCCATTTTCAAAAGCTGATGCTTCCTTTGCAGTGAATAATGCTCCCCCTAATGTTAAACCGATAAGACTGATAAATACGAACCCCTTTTTCATTATTACATACTCCCTTTCAAAATTAATAAATGTTCACTATCGACGAACAACAACCTTTCCAGAAACTTGTGTTTCTCCAATTTTAGTCATTTTCTTATTATCATAGATTGAAATATTGAAGGTAATTGGATAAGTGCCTTCTTTAGATTTCTTCAGAAGTTTTCCAGTTTGGATATACTCAGTTGGACGAATGGCTCCTGATTCATAAATGACTTCATCAGTATCATCCAGCGTGACTATAACCGAAATAGGATAGACATTTTTTTGTGTGTTTACAATTTCTATTTGTGCTTCCTCAGAATCAGCCTTAACATCGATTTTTGAATTAACACGAATATTCAAATAATTACTGTCTGCTTGGTCTTGTAAATATTTTTGTAAATCTTCACTAGACATTTGTTGAACATCTGATCCAGTATCTGGTAATTGATCATCTACAATAACAGTGTTGTTAGTTTCTTCCTTCTGCATAAAGAACTTATAACCACCTAATGCTGCCAAAAATAAAAATAAAAGTATCATAGAAAGAAGTAGCTTTCTTTTTTTAGTGTTACGTTTATTTTTTTGTGACATTTTGATTTGCCCCCTCTCTCTATCATGGATACATCTTTAGTGACAAATGAAATTATAACGAAAAAGTTTATAGAAAAATGTGATTCAATCTACTTTTTTTTGCTATTTTAATCCGTGTGATTTCTTCTTTTAAAAATTATATAAGTTATTACAAATAACTTATTGAACTTTGAGATTAAGAAAAAAATATTGTGTAAAGTCAATTAAAGTTGTGCAAGTAACAGTTTTCTTCAAAGATGATAGCGCAAACAAAAATTAGCGAAGATAATTGAAATAATTTGTTCTTATTGAGTTAAATATGCATAAAAATCAGAATGTCTAATTTGTCTTTTTACAATTTAAAATAACGAAAGAAAATCAAAGAAATAAATAAAAAATTAATGTTTTTATAGAATGACGATAAAAAGAGAAAAAAATAAGCAATTTAGTTGCGACATTTAAAAATGGGTGCTATTATAAGGATAAGATATCTGATGTGTACGATATATCCTTTACAGTGGTGACCGAACAAGTAACACTTTTTAGGGATCCAAACTGAATTCAAACTGATAACAAGCCTTTTCACTTGGTAGTTAGAGATGTTTGACAGCGGAGCCCACCTTGCTATAAGCGGGGCAACACAACGGGATGCTGAACCGGCATAATCGGATTTCTGTAAAAAATATAATTTATTTTTAGAGCCACCTATTTTAGAATAGGTGGTTCTTTTTGCCATGATTCTTGCGGCTTTAGCCGCTTAGAAGCATGGTACGCTTCGATTTTTGTAAAAAAAGCGACGGTGATCTATGAATGTATTAAAAGATTCTTGCGGCTTTAGCCGCTTAGAAGCATGGTACGCCTCGATTTTTGTAAAAAAAGCGACGGTGATCTATGAATGTATTAAAAGATTCTTGCGGCTTTAGCCGCTTAGAAGCATGGTACACCTCGATTTTTTTGTAAAAAAGCGCCGGTGATCTATGAATGTATTAAAAGATTCTTGCGAGTTTAGCCGCTTAGAAGCATGGTACGCCTCGATTTTTTGTAAAAAAGCGCCGGTGATCTATGAATGTATTAAAAGATTCTTGCGGCTTTAGCCGCTTAGAAGCATGGTACGCCTCAATTTTTGTAAAAAAAGCGCCGGTGCTTCCCAGCTGCCTAAAAAATTATTCATTCAATCCTAAAATAGAGTCGATCCACGAATAAGCTATTATCATAAAATAACGAAAATTCTGAATATTTTAATTCAAATTAAATTATGGTAAAATACGAAAGTAGCTTTAGAATGATGAGATGAGGAATGAATAAAATGAAGTTTTTAGCCTATAATGTTCGTGAAGATGAGAGAATATATATTCAAAATTGGTCAAATAAAAATAACGTAATAGTTGATATGACAGAAGAAGCTATCACACCTGAAACGGCAGATTTGGCTAAAGGATATAATGGGATTTGTGCCTTACAAACGAGTGAATACAAATCCGATATGTTTAAAAAAATTGCTAATTCTGGAATTCAAAGTTTTGCTGTTCGTTCAGTTGGTTTTGATAGTGTTGATATTGAAGGTGCAAAGAAAAATAAAGTTAAAGTTACCAATGTTCCAGGTTATTCTCCTAGTGCTATTGCTGAATTTTCTGTTGGAAAAGCCTTGGAATTGATTCGTCGGGTTCCTTATTTTGAACAACGAATGGAGGAGCAAGATTTCCGTTGGAACGGGTATATTTCTAAAGAATTAAAACATATGACGATTGGAGTTATTGGTACTGGTCGAATTGGACATAGCGCAGCGACTATTTATCAAGGGTTTGGGAGTAAGATTTTAGCTTATGATGTTTATCGAAATCCAGAACTAGAAAAAATAGTAACTTATGTTGACTCGATAGAAGATATTTTTAAGGAAGCCGATCTAATTACGTTACATGCACCGGCGTTAGAAAGCAATTATCATATGATTGACAAAAAAGCAGTTGATTTAATGAAACAGGGAGTCTATCTGGTGAATACTGCTCGTGGTAGTTTGATTGAGACAGAGGCCTTACTTGCTGGATTAAATTCTGGGAAAATTGCAGGAGCTGCTTTGGATACGTATGAAGGCGAAGCGGAGTATTTTTCACATAGTTGGGTTAATAAACAAATTAAAGATCCAATTTTAACGGAACTTTTATCACGGAAAGATATCATTGTGACCCCTCATATTGCTTTCTATACAGAACAGGCAGTGGAGAATATGGTAGATATTTCCTTAGACAGTTTGAAAGAATTAGTAGAAACGGGTTCAAGCAAAAATGAAATTTATTCATGAAAGTAGTATGAACTAAAAAAGCAGGACAAAAATCTTTTTAGGTTTTTGTCCTGCTTTTTTTGTGAATCAATAAACTATTTTTCAGTTGGGGCAATCCAATCAATAAACTCTTCTCCAACTTCATTGGCATACAGGGTCATGACCTTTGTCCAGTTTTCCCCGGTAGGATCGCCACTTTCGATGAAAATCTGTTGCATTTTTTCTTTTTGAGCGGAACTAATCTGTTGATCAATTTCTTGTCCTGTATTCGTTAAATAAATTCGTTTGCTTCTTTTATCTTCGTTATTTATTCTTGTTTCTAACCACTTTTTTTGAATGAGTTCTTGCATTGGCCGATTTAAAGCTTGCTTGGAAATATCCAATACTTGCAATAGTTCATTAACAGTTAAACCTGGTAATCGTGCCACAAAGAAAAGAATGCGACGATGAACTTTAGTCATATGATAATCAGCAAGTAATTCGTCAGAAGTCTTGCTAAATGTACGATAAGCAAAGTAAAAAAGGGCCAACTTTTTATCAAAGTTATGAGATTCAGAAGTCATTAGATTACCTCCTACTTTTTTCTGTATTATACCACAATTAAAAAGTTATAGGTCAATTTAGTTGTCTTATATTTCCAGGAGGTATATACTTTGAATGTAAATTATTTTGTTATTTTATAAGGAGGAATAAATAGTGTATACAGTAGCTGATTATTTGCTTGATCGTTTAAAAGAATTGGGAATTAATGACATATTCGGAGTTCCAGGTGACTATAACTTAAAATTTTTAGATCACATTACCGCACGAGATGATTTAAAATGGATTGGCAATGCTAATGAACTAAATGCAGCCTACATGGCAGATGGCTATGCTAGAACTAAAGGAATGGCAGCCTTAGTGACAACGTTTGGTGTGGGTGAATTAAGTGCGATGAATGGAATTGGCGGAAGTTTCGCAGAAAAAGTACCTGTAATTGAAATTGTGGGTTCTCCAACAACAGCAGTTCAAAATGCACAAAAACTAGTTCATCATACATTAGGTGATGGTCGATTTAATCATTTTGAAAAAATGCACGAAGCGATTACAGTCGGAATTGGTAGCTTAACGAAAGAAAATGCTATAACCGAAATTGATCGTATTTTGGGTTTGGCTAGTGAAAAACGTCAACCAGGATATTTAAATCTTCCAATTGACGTTGCAGAGATGGAAGTTGAAAAGCCTAATAAACCGTTATTTGATACAAAAGTAATGGAAATCAAAATGGAACAAGAATTAATAAAATCAATTGAAAAAGTCTTAAATAGTGTCAAGCATCCAGTTATTATTGCTGGGAATGAAATTGCTAGTTTTCATTTAGAAGCTAAACTTGCAGAATTTATAGAAAAATTCAATTTGCCAGTTACTACGTTACCTTTTGGCAAAGGTGTATTTAATGAAGAGGACAAACATTACCTAGGTGTTTATACTGGAACACCAACAACTGAACCATTGAAATCTTATGTAGATCAAGCTGATTTAGTGTTATTATTGGGAGCAAAATTAACTGATTCGGCAACAAGTGGATTTTCACAAGGTTTTACTGAAAAACAAATGATTTCCTTAGCTAGTGACGAAGTTATTTTCCAAGGCGAGCATCTAGCTGGAATTCAATTGCCAACAGTATTGGATGAATTGCTAATGATTAATTATCCAGGTTATCATGGTGAAATTCAGCCAATGTCTCGTTTAGCAGAGGTTAAATCATCTTCTAGCTTAGTGACTCAAGCTTATTTTTGGGAAGCGGTTGAAAGTTATTTAGAAGAAGGGGACACACTGGTAGCTGAACAAGGAACGTCCTTTTTTGGGGCATCAACAGTTCCAATGAAAAAAGGGATGAGCTTTATTGGACAACCCTTATGGGGCTCCATCGGCTATACTTTCCCAGCTATGCTAGGCAGTCAAATTGCGAAAAAAGGAAGTCGACATTTGTTATTTATTGGGGATGGTTCTTTACAGTTAACAGTTCAAGAATTGGGAATGACCTTGAGAGAGAAATTAGCACCAATTGTGTTTATTATTAACAATAATGGCTATACAGTAGAAAGAGAAATTCATGGTCCAGAGGAAATCTATAATGACATTCCAATGTGGGATTATCAAAAATTACCTTCTGTTTTTGGTGGAACAGCTGAAAATGTTGTCACTTACAAAGTTCAGACAGAAGCCGAACTAGCAACGGCGATGAGAAAAGCTCGCTTGGATAGTAAGAGATTGCAATGGATTGAAGTTGTCATGAATCAAAAAGACGCACCAGATTTATTAGTTCAGATGGGAAAAATTTTTGCTAAGCAAAATTCATGATAGATAGCTGGAATTCTTATTTAGATGACTAGTGCCAAAAACCAGCTAAGAGGAATGCTTTCCTTTTAGCTGGTTTTTAAGTTGTTCTGGGAATCAGTCTAAAGTAATACTAGAAACTCTGTTTTGTTGATTGAACTTTATACTAAGTAGACCATCATTTGGCAATTCAGCTAAGATAGATTCGGCTGTTTCTGTTAGCATTCCACCATTTTCAAGTAAGAAACTAGTAACTGCTATTCGGTGGTGAGCGGGTTGTTCAGCAATTACTTCAAGAATAATCTTTTGTAAATTGATTCTAGAGAGTGGAGGAAAGAGGGCAGTAGGTAAATCTTTCACTAAAACATAAGCTGCACCGCCGTCATATGGGCAGCGATAATAACAAACATGTGCTGGGTGAAATCCAGCGACAATACTAGATAGATTATGCCCATTCACAAGTTCATTTAAGTCTATTTCTTCAGTGGTGAAGTGTAGGAAGTCCTTTAGTTCTTCTTTAATTGGCAACATATCTTGCCAACTTGTTTCGGGGAGCTGACTTAAATTCACCCAGCTCCAAACCCAAGTATTAGAAATTGTGGATTCAGTTCCAATTAGTTGAATTGGATAAGAAGCTGCGCCAAAAGTAATCCTGCTAGTTTGTAAATCGACAGACCAATCTTGCCCCTTAACAACTTGTTCATTAAAATGAATTTGATTTGCTCTAGCTGTACCAATACTAGCAGCTAATAATTTTTGAAAATCATGACTTTCATTTAAATCAAAAAGTAATTGGAATGGTGTTAATTTGGGTTTAACATCAATCTTCTTTTTCTTAAAATTAAAAAATGACATACGTTTTCCTCCAGTTAAATAAATAGCTTTCTTAGCAAATAAAGTTGATAAGAAAGCTATTTTTAATTGTGATTAGATTTTTTCTTGTTTAGTTAAACGATAGCCACCATGAAAAACAGGGCCAACATATTCATTAAAAGCAAAGCCACTACGAATTGCTTCAGTGACAAAATCTTTTGCTTTTAAGACAGATTCTTTAACGGTCAAACCATTTGCTAATCCAGCTGTAATTGCTGCTGCAAAGGTACACCCAGCACCATGATTATGAGCAGGTTCAATTTTTTCTGTTTCAAGTATAGTGAAATCAGCACCATCATAGAATAAGTCGATAGCTTTCTCACCAGCTAGAGCTTTTCCGCCTTTAATGACAACGTTTTTTGCTCCTAGCTCATGGATTTTTTTCGCAGCTTCTTTCATATCTTCAATCGATTCTAGTTTACCTAGACCAGATAAAACACCTGCTTCAAATAAATTAGGTGTTGTGACAGTTGCTAATGGAACTAATTTATCACGCAAAGCATCTGCGCTTTCAGGATTTAAAACTTCATCTTCGCCTTTACAGATCATGACAGGATCGATGACAATATTTTTTAATTCTTTATCTTTAATCGTTTGTTCAACTAATTCAATAATTGGTACGCTGCCTAACATACCTGTTTTTGTTGCACTTATTTCGCCACCAGCTAAAATAGTTTTTAATTGCTCGTCAACTAAAGTAACGTCGATTGGATGAACATTATGGTGCCATCCGTTATCTGGATCCATTGTTACTAATAAAGTAATAGCTGCCATACCATACGTGCTGTATTCATCAAAGGTCTTCAAATCAGCTTGCAAACCTGCACCACCGCTAGAATCACTACCTGCAATTGTTAAAGTTTTTGGAAATGTTGTCATCATACGTCCTCCTTGAATTCACTTGCAAATTATTTACGTAACTTGTTCTTTAATTTCTAACATGTGTCACAAAGAAATGCAAGGTAAATTTTATAAATCTTCGTTAATTGAACGCATAATGGCTTCAGCAACACCATTTTGATTATTGCTAGAAGTTAAATATTTTGCATGACCTTTTACTTCTTCTTCGGCATTTTCCATAGCGAAGCTAACGCCTGCAACTTGAAGCATTGAAACATCATTAAAGTTGTCTCCAATTGACATAACATTATCCATAGATATGCCTAAGCGCTTGGCAACGCGTTTTAAGGCAATTCCTTTTTGGGCATCTTTATGATTGATTTCAATATTATTAATAAATGAAGATGTAATGGCTAGAGAACCCAATTTTTCAAGTTCCACTTTGATGGGTCCTAAAGTATTTTGACCATCATCACTAAAAGCAATTAGTTTTAAAACTTCAATTGAATGATCGTCAACTAATTCTTGGTAATCATCGATATAGTTAATATTCATTAACTCTAAACGAGCGGCTGCTAATACAACGCCCATTTTATACGTGGTTTCAGGATTCAAATTAACTAATAATGAAGCCACTGACTCAATTCGTTTTACTTTATTGTCTGAATAAATGCCTTTAGAAGTAACAACTTCGGCATAGATATTATGCTCTTTTAAAGTTTTCAAAATAATGCGAATTGTATCTTTTTCAATACCGATATTTTCAACGATCTTCCCGTTTTCATCATAGACTTGGGCACCGTTTAAAGTAATCATTGGGCAACTAATGCCAACAGCTGTTAATAAAGGATGCGCTTCGGTATAGCCACGCCCTGTTGATACCATAAACTTGATACCACGGCGTTCTGCTTCAGCAATTGCCTGAGCATTTGTTTCGGAAATAACCATTTTTTCATTTAACAACGTTCCATCCATATCTGACGCAATAAGCTCTATCATTATTTTTCCTCCAATATTTTATAGTCTCCTTTAGTTTACCATTAAATGGAAGAAATGGTAAATCAAAGATTTTAATAAAAAAAGACAATATTGTTCTTTTATTAATAAGTTGTTTAGATGGAATTTTAAAAGTAATCGTTGTAGAAAAAGGAATTTTTTAGTAAAATTTAAGAAGGAATTAAACGTAGTTGAACTATGGGAGGAAAATGCAATGAAAGTACTGATTCATAATGATTGGCAAGGCATTTTAGAAGAAGAATTCACTGCACCTTATTATCAAAATTTACGAAATTATTTAAAAAAAGAATATCAAGAACAACGAGTTTATCCAGATATGTATCATATTTGGCAAGCTTTTGAATGGACTCCTTATGAGAAGGTTAAGGTTGTTATCTTGGGACAAGATCCGTATCACGGACCAAACCAAGCGCATGGATTAAGTTTTTCCGTGCAACCTAATGTCAAAGTTCCCCCATCTTTAGTGAATATTTATCAAGAGCTAGAGTCGGATTTAGGAATTCCCCCTGTTCAACATGGGTATTTAAAATCTTGGGCAGAGCAAGGTGTTTTATTGATGAATACGGTTTTAACTGTACGAGCTGGTCAAGCGAATTCTCATCGAGGTCAAGGTTGGGAACAATTAACGGATGCTGTTATTCGTAAATTAAATCAACATAAAACACCTTTAGTTTTTATTTTATGGGGCAGTCAATCCATAGCTAAAAAAGAACTGATTGATACAGGTAAGCATGTTGTGATTGCCTCGCCACATCCTAGTCCATTATCTGCCTATCGAGGATTTTTTGGTTCAAAACCCTTTTCTAAAGCCAATGCGGCTTTAATTCAGTTTGATGCAACACCGATTAATTGGCAACTGCCACAAAATGTAAATTAAATGAATTTAGTGATTTTATTAAAACTGTACTAGTCAAAATTTAATAAATTGTTCACAATTACTACTTTTTAAGGGGTTTTTCAAAAAAACAGCCGAAAAAACTGTTATTTTTTATAGAAAGATAGTATGATGGTTATAGAAGAAAATAAAAGTATATCCTGGAGGGAATATTGTGGAATTATTTGATAGCCTAAAATTTAAAATTGTTAGAAAAAAAATTAGAATTGTTTTTCCAGAAGGAACTGAACCTCGTATTATTGGTGCTGCAGTTCGTTTAGCATCTGAAGAATTAGTAACGCCTGTTTTAATCGGTAGCGAAGTAGCGGTTAGAGAAGCAGCGCAACACCGTGGATTTATTGTTGATAATTTAGAAATTATTGACCCTAACAACTATCCTGCAATCGATGAAATGGTAGCTGCTTTTGTGGAACGTCGCAAAGGTAAAGTAACAGAAGAGCAAGCTAGAGAATTGCTAAAAGACGAAAACTATTTTGGTACAATGTTAACTTATATGGGCTTAACAGATGGTTTAGTAAGTGGTGCAGTTCACTCAACTGGCGATACTGTTCGTCCAGCCTTACAAATCATTAAAACAAAACCAGGAGTATCTCGTACAAGTGGTGCTTTCATTATGCTACGTGGACGCGATAACGAAAAATATTTATTCTCAGATTGCGCAATCAATGTAAATCCAAATGCACAAGAATTAGCTGAAATCGCTGTTGAAAGTGCAAAAACAGCAGCATTATTCGATATTGAGCCTAAAGTAGCAATGTTAAGTTTCTCTACAAAAGGATCAGCAAATGCTCCAGAAGCTAAAAAAGTTGAAGAAGCGACTAAAATCGCTCAAGAAATGGCTCCAGAGCTTTCAATTGATGGAGAGTTACAATTTGATGCAGCGTATGTTGCTTCAGTTGGACAACAAAAAGCACCAGGTTCTGAAGTTGCTGGACATGCAACTGTCTTTGTTTTCCCAGAATTACAATCAGGTAACATTGGCTACAAAATTGCTCAACGTTTTGGTAACTTTGAAGCAATTGGTCCAATCCTACAAGGTTTAAATAAACCTGTTTCTGATTTATCTCGTGGATGTAATGAAGAAGATGTATACAAATTATCAATCATTACAGCAGCACAAAGCCTAATGAACTAAATGTAAAAATTAAGACCTTCTCGTTAATGGAGTTTTCATTAACGAGAAGGTTTTTTTTTGAGTAATCCTATAATAAAGTCGGTAAGATTTTTCTTACTGGCTTTATTTTTTTATTTAATCATCTATAAATTTATAAAACAAAACACGTTTAAACTGTTTTATACAAATCAAATATAACGAATAAAGTCATTTTTAGGGATTATAAATCTATAAGGCTTATTGTTTGAATTTAATTTAAAATAACGGTATTATGTATATAATGATATTGATAAAATAATTGAGGGGGGATAAAATGAATCTGTTTAATCGCATCTTGCTTAGTTTGATTTCATTAATTGGTTTATTTTTAATGGTAGTTGTTGCAGCAATTCTCTATCCGATACCGTATGTATCTCAATGGGTTACATTTGGTTGGATTCATGGCAGTGGGTTTGACTATACTATCGTGATTCTATGCGGAATTTTAGGAATCTTTTTCTTGATTTTACTGCTAACAGCTATTTTTACATCAAGTCCAGATCAATTTTTAACGCTTAAAACGGCAATGGGAATGATTGAAATTTCTAAAAAAACGATTGAATCAACAGCTAAGCGTTCGTTTCATGATTTGCCTGATGTGAAGAATCCAAAAGTTAAAGCGAAGCTAAGACGTAAAGTTAGTGACACAAGTATTGATGTAAGTGTTGAAGTATTTGATGCTAAAGCTTTGCCAACCTTAGGAGAAGAAATTCAAGCTCTAGTAAAAAATAGTATTGAGAGCGCTTTAGAAGTGAAAGTTTCAAAAATAAAAGTGCAGATTAAGGAAACAAAGATGCAGCCAGTTACAAAATCAACAAAAAATCATCAGTCACCACGAGTAATTTAGTCTATAGGAGGTTCTAATATGCAGAAAGATCCACAAAGAAATCCTTGGTATCCTTATAGAGGGCGTATTCTTGGTCTTTTATTAGGCTTACTAGTAGCGATTTTATTTATTACACTTGGGTTTGGTTATACGTTACTCATTATTTTATTTGCTGCCGTTGGTTATGCGGTCGGTGCTTGGCGAGATGGCAAACTTGATATTTCTCAATGGTTAACCTTCTTTATGAAGTAATTGTTAATCTGATAAATATAATGTAAAAAAAATAAAAATATAGAAAAGGATGGGATTCACTATGGTAGAAACAATTAATGGAACAACAGGAGCAGTTCAAACGCAAGAAACTCACACAAATTCATTAACTTATGAAGATCAGGTAGTTAAAAAAATTGCTGGGATTGCTACAAGTGAGATTTCAGGTATTCTTTCAATGAGTGGTGGCTTCATTAGTGATTTGACTGATAAATTTAGAAGCAATGGGGACATTACAAAAGGAATCGATGCAGAAGTTGGGGAAAAACAAGTAGCCTTAGATTTAAAAGTTATTTGTGAATATGGTAAAAATATTCCTGAAATTTTCCAACAAACAATTAGCAAAGTTAAAAAACAAATTAAAGATATGACAGGTTTAGATGTTGTTGAAATCAATATGCATGTTGATGATGTAATGACTCGTAAAGAATTTGATGCAAATAATAATTCTAAAGCGGAAGAGAAAACTCCAGCGAAACCAGTAAATAATGATAGAGTTCAATAAAACGAATTAGCTAGTTAAAAATGAGAGTCGTGTTAAAGTGAGATAGTTAGTTCGCTTTAACAGGCTCTTTTTGTTATTTATTTTAATAAAAGGAATAAATTTATTTATTAAAAATTGTTTTGCTATTTACGCTTAGACAGATAAACGGTATAATCCTTAATAGAGGCTTTTGACGAATAGATTAGAAAACAGCCAAATACAATCAGATAGATTAGGAGAAAATCATGAAAGCAAATATTAACTATTATGCTCAAGCAGTAAATACAGCAATTACAGATACAGAAGAGATTGGTGAATCATTAAATCCCCATTTTGAAGTTTTAAAAGAAGCGTTAGACCAAAATAAGGTGACTGAGTTGTCAGTTGAACAATTAACAACAATTAAAGAAAAATTTGCCGAAGGAACTGAAAAGTACCGTGGTATCAACACTATTCTAGTTGGATTAAAAGCACCAGTCAAAGTTTTGGGTGTCCATAAGCAATTATTAAAATCCTACAGTGAATTTATTCGTGGGTGTCAAGAAATGACTGACAGTATCGATGCTGAAAAGCAAGCTGTGGATACAGAGGTATTTACTAGTTCTGAGGCCGTGCAAGATGTTTCTTCAGACAGTATGATGAAAACTATTCAACGTATTACGAAGATTTTATTCTAAAATAAAAAAACGGAATCTAGAGGATAAGTTAGTTATCCCTTAGATTCCGTTTTTCCATTCACTAGATTTCTCTGATAGCAAAATAATTGCCTTCAATATCTGCAAAGTTAAAGACTTTCATGCCTTCCATTTCTACCAAATCACCAACTGTGATATTTTTTTTCTTAAAATCATTGTACGTAGTTTCTAAGTCAAAGCTACTGAATAAAATAGAGGGCGTTCCCAAATTTAATTCTGGTTGTAATTTTTCAATTAAGGCTCGATTGTGTAAGACAAAACTTGTATCTGTTCCTTCACGAGGAGCAATCTCAATTGAAAATCCACCATGCCCGTTGCTTGTTTCTCCAACTTTAACAAATCCAACTTGATTTACCCAAAAATCTGCAATGCTTCTTTGATCTTGCACGTATAACATCACTTGTCCGATTGACTCAATCATTTGATAACCTCCGAATCTTCATAGGAAGAAGTTTTTATTTGAACTAGCTTTAATTTGACTTAAGTATACTGAGTTTCTTCAAATTAGCCAAAAGATTTGACTTGTAAGTAGAGGTATTTTTTTAATGAGGATGATTTTAAGAAGTATTTCACTTAAAAACTAGCAAAATATGATACAATAAATAATGTCTTAAATAAAATTTAATCTTTCAACGGAATGGATTTATTTTTATAAAAGTTGAATAAGCGATAAGGTGTGGAAGACTAATGGAGAATGAATCAGCTAATAAGTTGTGGGAAAATTTTAGAATGCAGAACCCAAGTGCTCCTTTAACTTGTGAAGCGTGGTCCTTTGGAAATACTAAGGAAATGGCTGATGAGTTAGCTGAGCTAGTTTTAGAAGGATTAAAAACAGCAACTAGTAGTGCTTTTTGTTTTTACGAAATAGATAATGAACCAGTACCAAAGGTAGGCGACTATTCGATTGTGTTAAATGGCAATGATGAAGCGATCGGAATTATTCAAAATCGTAAAGTAACGATTTTAGCTTTTGATGAAGTTTCAGAGGAAATTGCGATTGAAGAAGGCGAAGGCGATCGTACGTTAGAGTATTGGCGTAAAGTTCACGAAGAGTTTTTTAAGCGAGCCTTTGAGGAATATGATCAACTTTTTTCAACAGATATCATGGTTGTGTGTGAGCAATTTGAGCTAGTTTATGCAGCATAAATAAATGAATAGAAACTAGGAATCATCTAATCTAGGAGGAATGGAAGAAAATGAATTTGAAGCAAATGGTTGGCGAAAAAGCCGCAGAGTACGTTAAGGATGGTATGGTTGTTGGGTTAGGAACAGGATCCACAGCCTATTATATGGTTGAGGCTGTAGGTAGAATGGTACAAGAAGGAATGTCGATTATTGGTGTAACGACATCTAGTCAAACAACAGAACAAGCTGAAAAATTAGGTATTCCTCTAAGAAGTGTGGATGAAGTTGATGTAATTGATTTAACGATTGATGGCGCGGATGAAATTAGCCGTGATTTTCAAGGAACTAAAGGTGGCGGTGGTGCCTTGTTATTTGAAAAAATTGTCGCAGATTATTCAAAAAAAGTAATTTGGATTGTGGATGAAAGTAAAATGGTTGAAGAACTTGGGGCTTTCCCTTTGCCTGTTGAGGTCATGCCTTATGGTAGCTTACAATTATTCAGAATTTTTGAAAAAAAAGGCTATAAACCTGCTTATCGTTTAGATGAAAATGGTGAAAAGTTTGTAACCGATGGTGGACATTTGCTGATTGACTTGGCGATGGGAACGATTGAAAAACCTCATGAATTAGCTAGCTGGTTAGACAGCTTAACCGGAGTTGTGGAACACGGTCTTTTCTTAGATCGCGTGAACACCGTTATTGTTGGCTATCCAGAGGGACCAAAAGTGTTAGAAGCACGTTAATTAACTAGTTAAACCTTCAAAAGTTAGACATAATAGTCTAACTTTTGAAGGTCTTTTTAATTTCAATAGGTTTAATTTTGTCGAAATGTTCTAGTTGATAAATGGATTTATTTAGAAAGTAGATGATTGCTGTTATCCCTAAGGCAAAAGCGTTAAATGACATGACAACTTTTAAAGGAAGTACGGCTATTAATACCCCACCTAATAAAGAACCGATGGGCATTGCGATTGTAATAATTGAATTTACAGAAGTATTAATTCTACCTAAAAGCTGCGGAGGAGTCATTAATTGGAATAAAGAGGAGAAGATGATATTGTATCCTCCCATGCACAAATTAGCTAAGAAAATAAAGAAATAAGCCAAATAGGGTGTAGGACTGATGATTGTTAAGAACCACATAACTCCATTAAAAAACAAACCAAAAGTCAGAATTTTTCCTGGTAATGACTTTTCCTCTATCTTGTTTATAAGAAGGGCGCCAATCATGCTACCTGCCCCACTAAAACTCAGTAAAAGTCCATAAGTTGCAGGAGATGTCGAGAGGCTATTAGCAAAAAAAGGTAAAGAAACCATATTAATTGCAGTGAAAAAATTTAAAAAAGCCAAGGGTAGAACCATTAATCGAATTTTAGATTTTAAGACAAAATGCAATCCCGCTTTTAAATCTTGCTTGTAGTTAGCTAACTTAAAAGATTTTTTGTGTTGAACAGTTAAGGTTAATTTCAAAGAGCGTATCAGCAGTAAAGGAACTAGAAAAATAAAAAGATTTATCCCATAGATCATTGAAACCGTACTAATAGCCAAAAGAATTCCAGCTAGTCCATCAAATAAAGAATTGGTCATCTTATAGGCAATGCTAAACAATGAATTCGCTTTTACGATTTCATGATTCTCAACAATTTGAGGAATCACTGTTTCTTCAACTGGATAGGTTATTGAAGATGCTGTGGCCGATAATAGCAATAAGATCAGTAATAGGGGGATGTTGACTAGATTAAAAGTAAATAATAAAATAAGGACTAAATGAACGATAATTTGGATTAAAGTAGAGACCGTTAGAATTTTTTTGGGATTAAAATTATCGATAAAAGGACCAAAAAATAGTAATAATGTTTCTGGGAGTGTAAATAAAAATACGACTAAGCCAACATAAAAAGAACTAGTAGAATGGTTAGCTATATACCACATAGTTACAATAAAAAAGATACTATCACCAATATTCGTAAAGATACCAATTGAAAAAATTGATTTAAAATTTTTATTTGTTCTAAGAATCATGTTCACCTCCCATAGTTATAATTTTATTGTAAAGGATATTAAAATCGTTACTACTAGTATCTAATAAATAGTTGATACCTTTTAATTTATCTAAAGATTCATTTAGGTAAACATCAAGTAATCCACAATTGCTAAATTCCATACCTTGTTGATCTAGTTTTAATCCTGATCGAGAGTTAATTAATATAAGATTTTTTATATGTCCCAGTCGATCTAATAGTATTGAAAAATCAAAATATGAACCAAGTAAACTTGAATCAAATACAATAACTTTTAATGAGTTCTCTTTTTGTTTAGAACTTTTTTGACTGAACTCCTCGACAGTGGTTTTATCAAGAGTAAAGGTAGTTTGAACTGGTTCTAAAATAAAAAAATTATAGTTTGCCAAAGGCTTGTTATACAACATATAGTCCATATGCATATTTTTTCTGTATTCATTTAATAGTGAAATGGATTCAAAATAACCAATCATCTAGAATTAAATCAACATCAAAATTATTTTGATTTTCCATATTATCACCTCCGTTTATTTGATATACTATACAATGTAAATCAAATTATAATCTGAATCAAGTTAATTTTTAATTCAAATGAAATTAAAAATTAATAAAAAGTATTGATTATAATTATATAGAAAAGGGAATTATTTATGAAAAAGATAACATTAGGAGCAAGTAATAGTGATACTTATTTAGTTGTGTTAAGTCAATGTTATTCTCACGGGAAATGCTAAAAATTTATTATGTAATTTAAAAATAAGCATTGATAAGTATGTTGAATAGTGGCATTATTTTCTTATAAAAAATCGCGACTCAAAAAAAGTTAGATACAAAAATCTAACTTTTTTGAGTTTTGATATAATGTTAGTCATTCCATAAAAATTTTTGAACTAAGCGATCAACCTTGAGATTTTCATGTAAAAGGCTATGTGCAGCCCAAAATCCCGTAATCGCTACTTCCTGATAATTCTCTGATGGAAAGATAAATTTGGCACTTAAACCACTATCAACAGCTACCGCACCATCACTGCGACTCCCGTCATCTAAATCACCAACAATATTTAGAACGTGCAACTGTTTTGGAATAGAATCTTGTCGCTCTTTTAGTTTCTTAAAATAAATTGATTCTTTTTTAGGTCCAGTTGAACTTAAATCATAGTCGGTCACTCCGTCATCCCCAATGGCGGAACCATTAAATGGGGTACCAAGGGCAACGAATTTATGGATTTCTGGGAAGGTTTCTTGATTATAGAGGTATTCAGTAAAGTAAGTAAAATCTAATCCACCATAAGAATGACCAATGACATCTATTTGATTAATATGATAAGTATTTTTCAATTCTGCCATAGCACTCGATAGCCATTTAACATTTTGTTTGAGCTTTGCTGTATTATCTTCAAATTCAATCCGAATCATTGGATGCTTCATGGCTGGATCATAAACACCAGAAGTTTGGAGTGAGCCATCTTTTTGAACTCTTAAAACAAGTGAAGGCGTGGCTATATTTTCGATGCTATAACGTAAATCAGTTGTAAAAAAAGTCCATTTAGAACCAGAATATCCATGAATGAGAACCGTGGGAATTGAATTGGTAGGCTGCTCTTCTTGGGTAGACATAGCCGTAAAAAAATGTTGAAGTCGATAATAAGTAGGGGCTAGTAAAGTTGTTTGTGTGCCAATAAAAAATAAAATAAGAATGGAAATAATTAGACTTGCCACTTTGAAATTACGTTTTTTTTGTTTAATAGACATCAGAGTCACCTTCGTTTCATGCTTATATAGTAGCATATTTTTTTGAAAATTCAATGAAAAAAGATCAAGGTAAAATGAAAATAAGAGTAATCGTATTTAGTTGATTTTATTCTAATTTTTTGTGTTAAAATAGCGGAGAAACGAAATCATAAAAAAGTGAGGGTTATGCTGATGAAAGAGAGAATTGAAGCGCAGGAAGATGCGACAATTGAAGCATCGTTTGACTTGTTTTTAGACGTAGATCAAAAAACGGCATGGGAATTATTAACTACAACAGAAGGTTTGCAAAAATGGTTTAATGAGTTGCAAATTGGCGAATTAGGTGCTACAGGCTTTCTAGAATTTATTATGACTCCAGAGGAAAAAATCACTATGCCGATTCTAAGCTATCAACCGCAGGAAGTTATTGGTTTTCAATGGGATCAAAATCAAGTATTGTTTCATATAGAAGGTGTGAAACCGCAACAAACAAAATTAACTTTTAGAGAAATTATAACAGCAGTCAATGGGCATACCGGTCGGGATATTGCTGGTTGGAAGATGTGCCTGCATAAATTAATGCGGGTTAGTCAAAATAAACCTTATGTATTTAATCAAGTCGAATTTGATCAAAGTGCTCTTCGTTATCAAAAAGAGTGTGAATTTCTAGCTGAAACCTAGATTGAAAAATAAGTGTTGATGGAAAACCATCAATGCTTATTTTATTATAAAGAAATCTACCTACATACGTTTTTTCTGAAAAATGTCACAAAAGCTTACTCCCCATTCGTTATATATTTTGAAAGGAGGAATTAGATGCGGTCCGTAAAGAATCATTATCAAAAAATGGAAGAATTATATCAACTATATGAACAAAAAATATACTACGTAGCTTACTCGATTTTATCGAATGTCCAGCAAGCGGAAGATATTACACAAGAAACATTCATTACTCTGTATCAAAATTTAGAAAAAATCAGTCTGTTAGATACTCATGAGCTAAAGAGTTATATTTTAAAAATTGCGAAGAATAAAGCGATTGACAGTTATCGAAAAAATCAACGGCAAGCTTTATTCATTGAAGAATATCAAAAAGAAGTGAACGAAGCAGAAACAAGTACGAAAAATCAGGAACAGTATTTAATGTCTGAAGCACAAATGGATACGCTACTAAGTACACTGAGCGACTCCTATAAAAAGGTGTTTAAATACAAAATATTTTATGGATTAAACTATCAAGAAACCTCTGAATTAATGGGGATAACCGAGGCGACAGCACGAAAACAATTTGAACGAGCCAAAAAAAGAGTGATGAATATTATAGGAGGGAGTCCAAATGACGAATTTGAAGAGCTCAAAAAAAATAGATGAACTAGCAGAAAAAATTGCATTAGAGGATTTTGATAATATAGAGAAAAATCATGAATTTTCAGACACGTACCAACAGAAAAGAAAGGTTTTTATGAGAGACATTAGAAAAAATAGCCAATCAAAAATAAAACATAATAAGAAAAAAATGATTAGTGTAGCCGCCGCAATTTTATTTATTGCCATACCAACAACTGTTTTTGCAGCAACTAAAATTTATGATAGTGTAGTGAAGCAACAAAAATATGAAACAAGGATTTCATTAATAAATAAAGATGACAAGAAAATAAATAAAGAGTATCAATTGGTTATAGCAGATTTACCTGAAAATATGGAAGCTATGAATAATGAGTCCTTAAAATATTCATTTAAAGATAACTATGGTAAAGGTGGATTTTCATTTTTATTGTGGCGGGTGGGCAAAAAAAATGAGTTTATTGCTGAAAACACAAAGGATTATGTAGAAAAAGAAATTAATGGTAAAAAGGCAATTATCGTTAATGTAGATAACGGAATAGAAAAGCTTTCCTTCAATAAACATATCTATCTAGTTTTTGAAGAGGAAGGAATTGTTGTAGAAAGTTACGTTGGTAGCGATGTTTCTGATGAACAAATGATGGCTGTTTTAGGAAGTATTTCTTTTAAACCAACAACAAAGGAAGTAGCTTCTTATATAAGAGACTATGATTCAGAGCGTTCAACCAACCAAATTCCAGCATCAGTAGCTGATCGTAAGATTGTTCCCTTGGAAAAAGAGAGTAAAAAATTATTTAAAGTTGGTCAAAAAATTCCAATAACAACGTTTGAAGGGAGTAAGTTAGACTATACAATTGAAAAAGTTGAAGTTTTTGATTCACTTGTCAATTTCAAAGAAGAAAGTTTTAATCCTTTTATTCTAGAGCGTTTAAATGAAGCGAATGCAATGGATCAAGCTAAAAATTTAATTCCTTATCAAAGAAGTGAATTTAAAGCTGGCGATGGCAAAAATACAATTAATGAATTAACCAATAAAACGTTAATCAAACCAAAATTTGTGTTCATAACAACTTCAGTTAAAAATATGAAAACAAAAGCAACTGAAGAGATTTATATGACGCCATCTTTAGAAATACTAAAATCAGAAAAAAATGGTTGGACTTTTGCACAAAAAAATGGAACGTTTGAAAATGGAATCAAAACTGGCGAAGTCGATTATTTAGAACCTGCCGGTGAAGGAAAAGCCTTTTATAATATTGGGAGACTCGCTCCTGGCAAAACAATAACTATCAAATTAGGTTATCTTGTGGATGAAGATAAGCTGGATTCAATGTTTATTGATGCATTTAATAATCAAGGGATGGATGATAAAAAAGAAGATTTAAATGCTGAAAAATACACTTGGATTGATATTCGTCAATAATAGTAAAGCGCGTAAAATTTGAATTTTATGCGCTTTTTTTACTACTTAAAATAAATAAATTAAAAATAGTTGACATTTTTGTAAGGTACCTGTATTATATCGTGTATAAGGTACCTTACTAAAAAATGAAAACAGAGGAGCATGACATTATGACTGAAAATACAAACAATAATACCCAAGGAAAACACACATTAACTGAGCAATTTAGACAATTGAATAAATTACAACACTTCTATTTTGGTAAAAAACGTATGGAGGCTTTTGGTAGAAATCCGCAACGTGAACAAGGTCGCGTATTAGTTATCATCAAAATGCAACCAGAAATTAGTCAAAAAGAATTAGCTTATTTATTGGATATGCACCCACAGGTCTTAAATGAGCTGTTGGCTAAACTAGAAAAAGATGATTTAATTACTCGCGTTTCAAGTGAAGAAGATCAACGCAGTATAAAAATCACGTTAACAGATGCCGGGTTAAATGCAATCAATCAAGAATCAGAATCAACAGATGAAGCAACAATCTTTGCTGTTTTATCTGTTGATGAACAAGTCCAATTATCTGAATATATAGAACGCATCATTAATGAACTAGATAAAAAAATGCCAAAAGAAGAAATCGAAAATTTTAAAGCTAAAATGCAACAAATGCGTCATGGTAAAGGGGATTTTCCTGAAAGAGGTCGAGGTGGTCATGGTCATTCATTTAAAGGGGAACATAGTCCACGTTTTAATAGAGGTGAGAGTGATGTTCATAAGTTTGATAGAAGAGCGGACCCATTCTTTGCTGCGGGTTCAAGCTTTGAGAGATTTTCTTTTGATCAAGAAAATAGCTAACTAAATAAAAATAAAAGGAGTTGATGGTTATGATTGCCATTTGTTTATGGATAGTTTATACTTACAAATTATCCAAAGAATCCCCTGTAAGTGCATAATTAGCAAACAGGAGTATTAAAATTAGCTAGTCAAAAAGCAGCTAGTTTTAATACTACATACTACTCTTTAAAAAATAACTTTTTATGGTTATAAGAAATTTTTCTCGCATCTTTTAATATTTAACGGTATACTGAATTTCTAAATAGGAAAGAATAGTTCTTCTTACTAAATTAATTTAGCTAAAAGGATGAGAATAGATGACAACTGAAAAACAACCTTATGGAACAGTCTTAATTAAAGCATCAAAAATCGTTGATTTTCTCTCAGAGAGTAAAAATCCGCAACCTTTAAATATGATTGCCAAAGAAACAGAAATGACTAGTCCAACGACTTTAAAAATCTTAGATACATTGGTCTTAATTGGCTATGTAAAAAAGGATTCAGATACGAAAAAGTTCAGCTTAGGTCCAGCGTTAATTCGCTATGCTAATCAATATTTGGCGAATTTAGATTTGATTAAAATCAGTTATCCTTACCTAAAACATTTGCAAGACCAATTCGATGAAACGGTTCATCTAGGAATGTTAGAAGGGGATAAAGTGATGTATGTAAATAAATTGGAAACTAAGAAAACAATAACATGTACAAATTCACGCATTGGAATCAGCACACCTTTATACAGTTCAGCAATGGGCAAATCCTTGTTAGCGGAGTACCGTGGAAGTGATCTTAAAACATATTTAGACCAAATTGAGTTACGCTCGTTTACTTCAAATACCATCACAGACAAAGACGTATTGATGAAAGAAGTCATTGAAGCACAAAAAAAGGGGTATGCCTTTGATGATGAGGAAAACGAGAATGAAGTTTTTTGTATTGGTAGTTCTCTAGTATTAGACGGCGAAATCTATGGCGCTTTTAGTATCAGTGTGCCAAAATATCGAATTACTGAGGAAAGTAAAAAAGAGTTTGCTAGAGAAGTTTTGGAAACAAAGAAAAATATTTTAGCAGAATTGCAACAGATGAAAAATTTTATGTAAGAAAGTTAGCAAGTGAATAAGGTAAATAATTGGACTCTTTGTCAATGAGGACGGATGAGTTACTTTTGTACTCTTATTTAAATTTAAAATGGCTCTACGTCAAATGGTGTTGATGGGTCTTCTTCAAGAGAATAAAATCGGTTTGGTTTAAGCAGTTTGAGAGGGAACTTTCAAGCTGCTTTTTGCGTGGTGCGACAAGCCAGTAAAATTCTTGGTCTTAGACTGGAGAAACTGCGGTAACTAGAAGCAATGGGCTTTAAGGTTTTGATTTTGTTGAGGGTTTCCAGAGGACCGCTGGAGTAAGGCAATTGGAACGTAGGGGCAATCCGATGTTTATGCTTCTTCAAGGTATGGTTTTTAGCTCTTCTGATACTTGGGTAGGAATCGCATGTAACAACGCTTCAAAGGACGCAAAATCCTTTTGTTTAAAGGTATAAAAAAGATCTTGATCATACAAATAGCTGGCTTTTGATTCCTCATCCAACGTCAGGAGATAGTCGGTGAAATTCAAGGTGTTGGAATCCTTTAAAAACAAGCGCCAATACCGTTTTAACACTGAACGATATGAAAAGGGTCAATCACGGTTTTCGCGTTTGGAAAAAGCTTTTGAATGACAATGAAATAATATGTTGATGTGCAATATAAAAAATCTATCATATAAAAACTTAGTAAACTGTTTTTGATAAAATAGACAAGATACTATATAAAGTGTTATTCTATTTATAGAAGAACATTTATTTTTTTATAAATGGATGGGAAGTAAAGATGTAAAGAATTAGATGACCATGTATGAGTCTGCAAATTAAAGGAGAATAATCATGACAGGACAAGTATCTACAAATAAGGAAGTGGTTTCAACTCTTACTAAGGGAATGAAACAACCAGTAAAAGAAGTGGATTTTTCATTACAAAATTCTATTTCTTATTCAAATAGTACAGCTGTAAGTAAATTAAAAAGCTGTCTCTCTACGTTAAAAAATGGAACGAAAGAATTTAAAAAAGATGTTGAAGTGGACGTTGGAAATTTAGTGAAAATTCATGAAGCCATTCAGAAAACGGACCAGGAATTAGGGAGGAAGTAATGAATCATCAAAAAGAAGTTAAGAAAAGTAGTCGACAATTAAATGAAGAGTATTTAGATGCGGAAGCAGGTGTACAACGATTAAATAAAGCTAGAAATACGATTGATATCGCTTATTTAGATTTTCAGAAATTTGCAAAACAAGAGCGTGAAATTTGGGAAAGATTGGCTACTTTAAGCAAAGGAACAGAGGCTGAACGTTCTGTTTATCAAGAATTAGATTCTTTAGATGAAGAACAGCAGATGTTCAATCGTGTATTATCCAATGGAGAAGAAGAATTGGATCAAACAATCACTGACAAAACAGCTCAAAGAAATCAATTAGAAGAAGCGACTGTTCAAGCTAGAAAAGAGGAAACTGAATGCCAAAAATCGACTACCAAGAATTAAAAAGTTTGTCAGATGAGCTGACTGCTCTGCGTCAAACCACCGTGTCTCACTTGGAAGATTACGAACAGTCAAATGATGCCTTCACTAGTGATACTATCTTGACTGGAACAGCATGGGATTCCGGTAAAAGGTATCATAAGAACTATAAAATCATTTCCAAGAGCATCTTTAATGCCCTTTATGATAGTGATGATGCGCTTAAAGCATATCTTTCGGCCTTCAAAGGAGTTGTTGGTGAAGCTGAAAATCGTTTAGATACAGATGAATTAGTTGAGTTGGAAAATGAATTGCGTAGACTACAGACTCAAAAATTAGAGTTTATGGAAGCCATGGCTGAAGTTTTTAAAGATGTTCCGATTTTAAAAGATTTTTTTGCACAAAATACGATGAATGGTACAATAAAAGAAATTGAACTGTTAAAAAGATATGAGTACTTTGAAAACACGACACAAGGTAGCTTTGATGAAGTCTATGAAACCATCGTTGCTATTACTGAAGCTCTTGCCTTTATGGGAGAAAGTAAGAACTTTGCAGGAGGTTCAAAGGGCTACAATGAAGTGGATTTTTCCTCACTGGGCTGGCATCAACAACTAGATAAATACAATCAAGCAAACGAAGAAGACCATTATGAAATCAGAGAAACTAAAACCAAATATGGCACCTTTTATCAGGTGTTAAAAAATGGGAAGGTACAAAAAGAAGCCTCCGAAGCCTTACAATCTTCCGAATTACTGGATGCGCTGGGTGGAATGGCTAAATTGACTCCTGAAATCTTGAAAATATTAGTTGGCTTAGATGATGTCGAAATCTTATTAGATGATGGCTCCACTAAAGTTCAAAAAATGGGTGCGGGTTTTTGGTTATTGTTAAGTGTCTTACCGCCAGACAAGATCAAGGATATCCTTAAGAGTGCCAAACTAGCAAAAAAATCAGGAAAAGCATTAGATGGTATTCATATTACCGAGAAACAATGGAAAGAATATAAGGCGTTAGATAAAAGTGCAACTACACTTGGAAGGTTAGTTCCTGGTGAGGTTGGTAAAGTTACAGGTGGGAGCTCAACCAAGTTAGGGAAAAATTTATTAGAGTCAATGGGGCTAAAAAAATCGGGGAAATGGTCAGGATACCAAGCACAGCACATAATCCCTTCCGAATTAGGCAGTCATTCTGTTATTAAAAAAATGGGAATGGATTTAGATGATGCGACTAATGGTATATTTTTAAGAGTTCCTGATGATGCATCCAGTGCAATGTCCCGGCATAGAGGGTATCATTCAACATATAGTGAAGTAGTAAAAAGACAGCTTGATAAAATTGATATAAATTTGTCGCCTCAAGAATTACAAGAACAGGTTGCTAAATTACAGCAGAACTTAAAAAAATTACAAGAGAGTGGTTTGCCTTTGTATCCTAGCCAAGGAGCCACTGTTGAAATGTGGGAAAGATATTTGACTAAACTTAATTAAAATGTGAGGAGTTAAAAAAAATGAATGATAAAGAAAAAGAGATTATAAAAAAAATACTTTATAATGAAGACTCTGTGGATAAAAAAAGGTTAATTAAAGAAATAAATAATCCAGAACAATTATTTTCACTTGTGGAAAACTATAATTGGAATGACGGATTTGAAATTCCTAAAGAAGTAATTGAGAATGAATTTTGTGATTTAAGTACGGCATTGTTAACTTTTTATTTAGCTGACGGATACAGACTATTAGAAGACAGAAAATCCTTTGAAAATAAAGATTTACCTCAATGGGGAGCATTTATTAAGGATTTATTTAATCGTATTCAATCGAATAAATTTAATGAAAGTAGAATAAAATATAAGCCGGAATTAAACAAAGTACAAAAATATAAACTCATGAAGTCAAATCCTGATGTACTCTCTGTTTTTTTTGAAGGTATTGATGGAGAGTTAACAGATACTAATATTGAATAAAGGAATTTGAATCAGACTCTATTCATAATAGTTAATTTAATTAATAGGGGCAAAATAAATGTTAAAAATAGTTAAATTTGATAATACAGATGTATCTAATGAAGTTAGTGACTTTGAACAGAAGTATGATTTGCAATTACCTGATTCGTACAAAAAATTCTTATTAAAGTATAATGGTGGGAACACTCCAAAATCTACATTTAAAATTAATGGGGTATCTAGTGATATAAGAGCTTTTTATGGCTTTAAGAACGCAACTAAAGAGTATAACTTTTCCTATCTAGTAGAGATGAGCTACTTTGAAGAACTTTTAGAAAATCACTATCTACCAATTGCAACAGATAGTTTTGGGAACCAAATAGTTATTACTATAAGCGAAAAAAATAATGGTGAAATTTATTTTTTTGATAGCGAAAAAAGTGAATATGAGTATCTAACAAAAACATTAGAAGATTTTTTTGATAATGTGAAAAGTAAAAAATTTGTTGTTAGAAGTATTGAAGAGAGAATAAACGGAATGAAAGAGTCGGATATTGATATTGAGGTAGATGAAGAACTACTAGGATTATGGCAAAGCGAAATTGATAAGTATTTAGATGGTAAGCAAGAGAAGGTTTTATTGGATTAATAATAAGATAATTCTAGCATACGAGGGGGTTATTAGAGATGGAAGAAAACAAAACATTTCATTCAATAGTGTTCAAAGATTTAGAAGAAATTAATCAAAGAAAACAACAAAAGGTTGTAGAGTTAGATGATAAAAAAAAGGAAGTTGCGTTAAAAAATATTTTAGATATTATGGCCTTTTTTGGAGATAAATCTTAACTAATGATTTTTAAGATGAACAAAAATTCTATAAATAATGACCTTTGAAACAATACTAATCACAAATATATATTATCCTTATGAACCAATCCTAGATCGTTTTAGGATTGGTTCTTTTTATCTATCCAAAAGAAGGAGGAAAACAATGAGTAGTCATTTTAGGAAAGAGTATTTTTGTGATTGGCTGATGGTAAATGAAGGTCTTATTTTAGAGGAGGATTGTGTGAAAGAATCAGTTGATATACTGCTTCATGAGGAACTTCCCTTCATTTTACAATCTATCATAAGAACTATAAAATCATTTCCAAGAGCATCTTTAATGCCCTTTATGATAGTGATGATGCGCTTAAAGCATATCTTTCGGCCTTCAAAGGAGTTGTTGGCGAAGCTGAAAATCGTTTAGATACAGATGAATTAGTTGAGTTGGAAAATGAATTGCGTAGGCTACAGACTCAAAAATTAGAGTTTATGGAAGCCATGGCTGAAGTTTTTAAAGATGTTCCGATTTTAAAAGATTTTTTTGCACAAAATACGATGAATGGTACAATAAAAGAAATTGAACTGTTAAAAAGATATGAGTACTTTGAAAACACGACACAAGGTAGCTTTGATGAAGTCTATGAAACCATCGTTGCTATTACTGAAGCTCTTGCTTTTATGGGAGAAAGTAAGAACTTTTCAGGAGGAACAAAGGGCTACAATGAAGTGGATTTTTCCTCACTGGGCTGGCATCAACAGTTAGATAAATACAATCAAGCAAACGAAGAAGACCGTTATGAAATTAGAGAAATTAAAACCAAATATGGGACCTTTTATCAGGTTTTAAAAAATGGGAAGGTACAAAAAGAAGCCTCCGAAGCCTTACAATCTTCCGAATTACTGGATGCGCTGGGTGGAATGGCTAAATTGACTCCTGAAATCTTGAAAATAGTAGTTGGCTTAGATGATGTTGAAATCTTATTAGATGATGGCTCAACAACTGTTCAAAAAATGGGTGCCGGTTTTTGGTTATTGCTAAGTATTTTACCGCCAGACAAGATTAAGGACATCCTTAAGAGTGCGAAGCTCGCAAAAAATTCAGGAAAAGCATTGGATGGTATTCATATCACGGAGAAGCAGTGGAATGAGTATAAGGTGTTGGATAAGAAAGTCAGTGGGGTTAAGGTACCTGATGTTGAGATCAATAATCCATTATCAAAAAGAAATATTAAGCACATACAAACTAGGCATAATGTTGATTCAATAAATTCTCAAGCAGAATATTTATCAGATGCTCAACTGGCTGAAAAATTAAAAGATCAATCTTTTTTTAATTCTAAGTGGACGACCGATGAGATAACAAAATATTCAGAAATTGCTTATAATGACTTGTTAAATCAAGGGAAAACAGGTGGTTTGTTTGAGTATTCGATAAATGGAGAGAAATTGAATGTTTATATTCATAATGATGGAACATTTGGAAGTGTTTATGGAAACCACACATATTCTGTGCAGGATATACGGAACTTTATGAAGTAGAGGGGGATTGAAATGTTTAAAATTAAGTATAAAATTTTTGATGATTCAGAAGATGAAATTGAGGGAAATGAAATTCATGGAGAAATAGGATATTTTCAGCTAATAGTAGGAGATAGTGAATATGGTGCTTACCTCGATAAAGAAGTGGATATCGTATCTGTATCTATCTATTGGTGGATGAGATATTTTGTAGAAGCTACTTTGAAGCTAAGAGAAGAAAATCCTATATATATTAGTGATATAGAGACGCCAAGAGTATGGATTGAGCTCGCAAAGCAAGATGACAATACAATAATTATTAGTAAGATAGAATCTCCAAAATTAGAAGGTTCTTCTGCAATTGAGTCGGAAAATAAGATTGAGAAGAAAAAAATTGATTGGGAAGAAAAAATTAATTTTGAAGAGTATAATGTGGAATTAATTAGTGCATTTGAAAAATATTTGAATGATTTGAAAACTCTAAATATACAAGAGAACTGTTACATTGAAGAACTAGAAAAGTTATTGAATCAGTTGAAAAATAATGAAGATATTTAAATGATTTCGAGAAAATATCTCAAAGATCATTAAGAAATTATCTTTTTAAAAGCTATTTTGCTAGATTCTGAATAGTGTTTTACGGATTAGAAGAGTTATTCCTATCTTTGAGCCAGTTCTAAGAGTTAGTAGGATTGGTTCTTATTAGATGATGGCTCCACTAAAGTTCAAAAAATGGGTGCTGGTTTTTGGTTATTGCTAAGTATTTTACCGCCAGACAAGATTAAGGACATCCTTAAGAGTGCCAAGCTCGCAAAAAAATCAGGCAAAGCATTAGATGGTATTCATATCACGGAGAAGCAGTGGAATGAATATAAGGTGTTGGATAAGAAAGTCGGTGGTGCTAAGGTACCTAAGATTGAAATTTCAGAACAAAGTTTGAAACATGCAAATGTCGGAGATTTTACTGTTAATCCTTCTACAGGGAAAGTGTCCAAAATGAAAGGTGGCGGGCATGGTCAATCTAACATTGATTTTCTAAAGGAAAATGGGTTTGAGGTAAATATTGAAAAAACGTACCCGAATGGTGTTAGAACTGGAAATATACCAGACCATAAAGTTAAGGCTAAAAGAACTGGAAACAATCAATCTTGGTTTCCTGAAAATTGGACGAATAAAGATATAGAGAGTGCCGGACAACATATTGCTAACCACCCAAACTTTGTAGGTGCTAAGGATGGGGAAGCTATTTTTGGAGAGTTTAATGGTGTACGAGTTGGGGTAATAAAAACTGATGGAAAGCCTGCAACTATATTTCCAGATGCGACCAGACAACCATAAAATTTTAGGAGGAAAATCATGGAATTAAAAAATGAGATGGCAACTATTTTAAAAAAAAGAAAAAGTTTAAATATAAATGATGATTTTGGAATAGAAAAGTGCTGGAACGAAATGACAAAATTTTTAACTCAGAATGAAGATGAAGCAATAGATTATCTTAATGAGTGTAACGAGGATGATTTATATTATATCAGTGAAATTTTTGAAGATATATCTGAGAAACTTCAAAGTGAGAGATTTATTGCTTGCTTAAGAAATCTTGATAAAAAATTTCCTGAGTTAGATATGACCAAAGACATTGATATTGCTGAGAGTTATATTGAAATATAAATAAAAAAGCATTTTGTTATTCGATTGGTGTCGGATAGTGATATTGAGGTAGATGAAGAACTACTAGGATTATGGCAAAATGAAATTGATAAGTATTTAGATGGTAAACAAGAGAAAATTTTATTGGATTAAATATATATATGTAAAAATTAAATTGTTTGCTTTGAGCCAGTTCTACGAGTTAGTAGGATTGGTTCTTATTAGATGTTGGCTCAACAACCGTTCAAAAATGGGCTCTAGTATGTGGCTATTGTTAAGTGTCTTACCACCAGATAAGATTAAGGATATCCTTAAGAGTGCGAAGCTAGCAAAAAATTCGGGTAAAGCATTAGATGGTATTCATATTACAGAAAAACAGTGGAAAGAATATAAGGCGTTGGATAAGACAGTTGGTGGTGCTGTTGATGATATTCCTACAGCTTTTAAACAGACCGAATTTGCTAGTACTTACGAAGCTCGTTTAGGTCAAACTCCTGCACTCGGAAATAAAAAAGTCCAGTTTGTAGGGGCTCGTGGAGAATCACTCTCTACTCTAAAACCACCGCCAGACGCTAAGTTGGAAAGTATATTAAAAAATGCAGGAGTAGAAGGTGTATACTATAAAAATGGGGTCCCTGATTTTTCACCATTTTCTAAAGCAGAAATTGAAATTGAGTACATGCTTGGTGGAAAAGGTGCTTTGGGCAGTAAAGCCAGAGATTTCAATTTTCAACAAGCAAATTCAAATTTGGCTAAACAGCTAAATGATTCTCCAAATTTAGCTAAAACATTTGGTATGGAATCTGGCAATATAAAACCAAGAGACATTGAAAAATATAGGGTACAAAATAATTTGACATGGCATGAATTAAATAATGGCACGACAATACAGCTTGTACCTTCAGAAATTAATAGTACATTTGGCCATATCGGTGGTGTAGGTGAGATAAATGCAGGTGCATTTGTAAAATAGGAAAGGAAGTATTTTAGATGAAAATTAATGATGAAGTTTTTGGTGGGTTAGAATTTGATTATTCTTGGTTTAAAACAAGTAAAATTGATTTTTATAATAAAGAAGTTGAGATAGTTATTTTAGTTGCAGGAGATGAAGAAGCAGATTTTGAAAAAGAGCAATATGAAGCCTATAAAATGTTAATAAAAAATTGGGTGGATATTCAAAAAATATTTTTATCCCCTATTTTAGATTATTATCAAAATAAAAGAGAAGAGCTAGGGTATGATATTGAATTAAATGACAATTATCCTGAAATAGTGACAATAGAAGAAATATTGGAACATATTACATTAGTTGGAATAAAGGTTCCATATGGAGAATTATATGGCGGAAGAAGCATAGGCATAAGTTTTGACTGTACATGGGATTCGGAGAATGAAATAGGTATAAGATTGAGCGACGAAAAAGTGATAGAAGTAGGCTACCAAGATGTAGCAATATAAAAATATTTACTAGAGCGTATCTGAAAAGTAATTTAATCCATAAAGTGATTGCTGCTAAATTGATAAATGCCAGAAAAGAAGTCGCTAGTTTATTATAACGGGTAGCGATTCGACGAAAAATTTTGAGCTTATTAAAAAGCATTCAATGATTATAATAGAGTACAAAATTCTGGTGGAAATTATATAGACGATACAGGTGCTTTTCCAAGTAATGCAAATCGACAAGATGTTAGAGAACTACCCCATTTTTATTTTTAAAATTAAAATTAATAAGGGGAATAACTATGAATAAAGAAAATAAAATCGAACAAAACTTGGCTTCTTTTGATTTTATAGATAGCATAATAACAAAATTATATTATGAAGAGAACCTAACGGATTTAATTATAGAGGTTGATTATTTTTGGACTGAATTAGACACAAATGAGTTAATTAAATTAGAAATTTTTAATTGTCTGAGTTTAAATTATGAGATTCCTGAAAATCTATATGAGAGTAACAATGGAATGTTAAATTTGAGTCAGTTTACTATTCAAAAAATAGAATTTAGTATAGAGAAAAATCCTACATTAAAGATATTCACTTATGATTATAATAAACCGTTGTTAGCTCTTACTTTTATGAACTTATCAATTTCAAGAAGTGAGATACAACCTTAACTATTAAAACTCCTAAACGTTTTTTATGGAATAGATGATATGTATGACAATTTACAAAAAAATATTGATTTTTCAGATGAATTACTTGAAGTTGGTTTTCTTCCAATAGCTGACGATTCAGGAGGGAATCAACTATGTATCGGCATATCTGAAAAGCATTATGGAGAAATTTATTTTTGGTAACATGAGCTTGGAAATGAAAATGAGTTAGAAAATCTATTTTATGTTTCTGATAGTTTCATTAATTTTCTGAACAGCTTGCATGATTAATAAAATAGTTCTTAAGACCTAACTGGTTTTGAGAGCTTATTTTAGGTTATTTTTATAGAATATAAATTAAAATCATCAAAATAATAAAAAGGCGTGTAATTGTAGTAGTAGTTGTGATAATATATATATATAGTTATTTTAAAAGGAGAGAAGAGTATGTATTTTCAAACAGTGGAATACAAAGAAAAACGAGATGCGTATGAATCCTTAGAAACAAAGCTAGCAACTCGATTTGATAACCAAACGAACTATTTAAAAGCGATTCAATCAATGGTTAGTAACGTGAATAAAATGAACTTTTCGGCAGAGTCTGAGGGTCTTCCTAATCAAGATTCAGTCGATAAATTTATGGAATTAAATGGAGAGCTTTCGAGTTTAGTTGATGTCCAGCATCGACAAGCTGAGTCACTTTACTATGCTTCTACAGTAGCGAGAGAGAAATATGAAGAATACAGTGGGCTTTATCAGGCAGAAAAGAAACGTGAAGAAGACTATAATGCAGAAGAAGCGAGAAAAGCAGAAGAGAAAAAGCGTGAGGAACGTGAAAAAATGAACTAAAACAGATTCGGAAAGGAGAACAGATGAGTGATGTAAGAATTAAAGGAGGGGCATTAGCTGATGCAATTGCTACTTCTAAAGAGTTAAAAGAAGCCTTGCACCAATCTTTGAAAACGATTCATACCTTAGAAGGCATTTCATCAGGGTCCGATCGTACCTGGACTGGAGAGTCAAAATCTATCTATTTAATGTACCTAAACATTTTATTGAAAAGCCATCAAAAGCTCGAAGAGATTGTCAAGGTTCAAGATAAAGCCTTGCGAGCGTTGAAGAAGGATAGTGCCAGCATGGATAAAGGTGCCACTATGGCGATGATTCGATCAATTTGATGCGTTTATAAAATAACAAACGTGATCAAGGAGGGGAAAGATGAAAAAAGATGTTTTTTCAGCACAAGAAGTATATGTGCTGATGGATATTTTAGGGGGAACTGAGTTATTTGGGTTCCCAGAACTGTATTTAGTTGGTTTAACGGCACTAGAAAGTAGTGAAGTCGGGGTTGAAAGACTACAAAAGAAACAGATCGTTACGAAAGAAAACCAGTTAACCTCTATTGGAATGACTCTATTGAAAATTTTAGAACGTTATTGTGAAAGTGAAACGTATGTGATGGTTGAAAATCATTTCCTCGTTCCAGATGAAAAAGAAACGATTTGTCTAGAAAAAGTACAAGAAGGCTATCGACTCTCTGTTTTACCAGGGAAAGCGTTATTAGAAAAGTTGTACCATGAGTATGAGCTAGTTCGACGAGAAGCAACTGAGGAAGAATTGACATTTAAGAAGCAACGCCTGCGTCGTTCAGAGTTGAGACAATTAGGTTTAGAAGAAGCAGAATTTCAAGTAGCTCCTCTTTCTATCGGGAAAGTTAGTCCGACAGAATCTGGAATCAGCAAAGAAGAATGGGTCTTTTTTGAGTTAGAAAATCAACTGTACGCTGTCTCTCCTTCCGAAGAATATGTGTATAAAATGAGTCACTATTGGTTGACTCACTGGTTGGTAGAAGAATTAAAGGTACCCTATGAATTGCCAGAAGGAGTGACAGCCTAATGGGGAAAATTCAAGTTAATCCAGATGAATTAGCCGATATTCAAACCTTCTTAAAAAAAGCAGTGACGCAGTTAGAAGTTGCCTATAAAGCCGCAGAGAAATTAGAGCAGATTGATTTTTATGAAGCAGGGGATGCCATGGGACAGATTGGCATGTATCCAGTGTTAACACAGCACGTTGCAGGTTTGTTGGGACATTATCAACGAGTAGACGAGTATGTGAAATTTACAGGAGAGACCTTTGTGGAGCTGGATGAAAGTTTAGGAAGAGGAATCGACGAACCAGGGGAAAAAGTTCCTGGTGGGAGGATTTTATAGATGGATGTGGGGTATAATGAAGAAGACTGGTTGAATAAAATCCAAGCCACTCAATGGTTAGGCTCAGATGGTGCCAATGAAGAAGGCTTGTCTGTGGTTGAATTACTAAAGAAAGCGGCGAGAGAGATTGAGAAAGCCGAGGATGACATTGCGAGATATGACAAAGATTACGTCATCCGTTTAGATGTGCGCCAGTACCCAAGTCAGTACGATGTTTGGGGTGAAAAAATGTACTGGCTGCAGCAAGCTGTGACGAAGATTCCAGATGAATTGTCTAGTAGTATAGATTATCCTTTTTTACAAAGCATGGATCAATTTGTGGAAAAGCTCAGTCATTTTGATATTGCATCTGAAACGACACCGGCTAAAGTAGCGATTCCCAACCCGAATTATTCAGCAGATGGAATGGATCGAAATGGATCGCTTCAACAGGTTAGCTTAACGGATTTAATGTACCGAAAAAGCCCACTGACAACGTACATGAAGGCTGAGTATCTTGCACTCCAACAAGAGTCGGGTGTAGGATGTACGTATGAGGAATATGAAGCGTTGGCCTTTGCGAGTACAGCGTTTGAGTACACGTCTTTCAATGAAAAGAAAACAAATTTAGTAGTCAATACCGTGGTAAATGGAGCGGTATTGGCTATCGGAGCGGCATTGCCATGGAAAATAGCGATGGGATTAGGTTTGGTTTCAGGTAGTGTGAACAGTTATGAATCAATCTCTGGAAACACGATTGGTGGCCGAAAGTTAAGCGGAAAAGAGCGCATTTTGCGTGGAGTATTTGGCACATTGGATCTTGCATTAGCGGGGTATAGTGGTGTGAAAGGGTTTAGGAATAGAGGGAGTAAGGTTCCTGAAATTCCTGAGAAAGCTGGTGGAGCTAACCTTAACAAATTAAAACCTAATGAAATTAATAATATGTCGTTAGATGAATTAAGGAATAGTATCCCCGATGATTGGCAAATTTTTGAAAATAATGGTCGTGTTCACATTAAAGATTCTTTTGGTACTGATAGAGTTAAAATTGATCCACCTGATAAAGTAACTAACTATGATCATATGCATATTTTTGATGCTGATAGAAATCCATTAGATATAAATGGAAATATAATAAATAGAAAAAGTCCAGATGCTCATATTCCTTGGACAAAGAAATAGGAGGAAATAATGAATATTCAATTGCTAGAGGAAGAAATAGAAAAAACCGAATATTGGGATATGACAATACTAGATGTTCAAATTAAATATTTCGGAGATGAAGTAGATATTTTTATAGAAGATGATGATAAAACCTGTTGGAAAATTAGTTTTATTTCTTGCTACAAAGTTGGCTATGAAACAGATGTGAATTGGAGAATGATACGTAATGTAAAAGATATGAAATGGAAACAGTTAGGATATTATGGACAAGATATCTCTTTAAAAAAGTATGAAGAAAATGAAAATTTTGTACACTGTTCCCTAGATTTGTCAATCATGTCCATGGAAATAATTTGTAAAGATATCTCTGTTGAAAAAATAGGCATGGAAGATGTTTCATTTTTTTGGGAAGAAAAATAAATTCTGAATACTAGGATAAATATTTAAACCATGCTATTTTGCAAGATTCTGAGGGTGAAATAAAAAAGGTTTGAAAGAACAAATTCAAATGCTAAAGCAAACGGTGGGCATGTCATGCTGAAAAAGCTCGAGGAACAAGTCAAGGTGCTAGCTATTTCGTGAGTTCCTCGGGCACTAACAAACAGACATGTCCAATAAAGAAAGTCAATAGCGACGTTAGGAGAGTTTAGCGGTCTATTGACTTTCTTTATAGTATTTTACGGATTAGAAGAGTTATTCTTATCCTTTTCTTTTTCTTTCGCTTCTTTTAGAAATTATTTTATGACAAATACCTTCATTGCTTCCATTTCGTCCTCTGTCATATTGAATTTCTCTTTTCCAGCTTCAAAAATAGTGTCCATGTTTTGCATTAATGAACTTGATAATTATTTTGCTTCTTCTTTACTTAAATTTTGTATATCCTCTTTGGAGGTATCCAAAAGATTAATATCTGAATTACCAAGAAGATAATCAACTGTGGTGTTCAGCTCTGTCGCAAGTTCTACAATCTTATCTAGTTCAAGCTCTCTCTTTCCGTTTTCCCAATTGGTATAAATCACTCTATTCAACCTTATATTTTCTTGCGATTCAACAAATCTACCTTACGAATAAGGGAGAGCCACGAAACATAGTGTATCGGGCTTATTTCGAGAGCAAGCTTTTAGAAGGAAAGACAAAAATCCAAGCATTAATTTGTATTATGCGGAAATTAATTCGTGTGATATATGTGATGATTAAGAAAAAAATAGTGTACCAATTGCCTAAAATTGAAGTAAAAGTCGCTAGTTAAGAAAAGTGTGCTAAACTGTTGGTATAAAAGCATTTTAGCACATTTATTCTAAAGCAGGTTTCCCGCCCCGAGAAAGCCAGTGGGGCTGATATTCCAAAGAACTCAAAAAATAGTGCCCAATATCAAAAGTATAAAAATGAGTTAATGAAAGGTGATATACTCGAAAACTCAAAACCTATTATATCTGGTTCTGATTTAAAAGACCCTAAGGTAGTTTCTGAACTTACTAAGGATAGAAGTTCCGTGTCAGACTGGGCGAAAATGGAGTCAACATATAGTTATGAAACGTCAATGGGGAAAGGAAAGATTCACTATTATCAGAATTTAAAAACTGGTAAAATTAGTTTTTATGATGTGAAAATGAAAGTACCCATTCCTAAAGACCTTAAAATTAGGAATGGGCTTACTGATGATTTTTGGATTATAGACTTAGATAATAATTTTATACCAAAGGGGGTTAGATAATATGATTGTAAAAGTAATTTCTAACAAAGCAAATAGAGATATTACTATTAATAAACTCTATCCAGTTCTTATAAAAAAAGAAAATGAAATTAGAATAGTTGATGATTTTGGAGGATTATCAATATATGAACTTAAAGATTTTCAGGTTTACAAAGAAAATATTAGTTCGTACATTAAAGATATGACTTCATTAGTTTATGAGTTAGTTGATTATCCCGCTTTTTTAGAAAATTATTATAATGACGACAAAAAAGCTAGAAATGATGTAGATAAGAGCCGATTAAACATCTTTAAAGAGGATTTAAATGAAGATGAGCTTATTGAATTAATTACATCAGAAGATTATTCAAGCTATGAAAAAATTATATTTATTGAAGTGGTAGAAAATAAAATAAATGACAATTCAGTCAAATTATTAGCTAAATATTTTCAAAATAATCACAATATAGAATCAGAAATGTTGTTGTCTATTTGTAAACTTCTATCTAAGTATAAAAACCAAGAAGTTTATGATTTATTTTTAAATTTTATTAGCGATGATACAATTAATAATAATTTTATGCAAAATATAATTATTGAGTATTTCAACAATTATAATTAAAAAAGGCACTTTACCATTTGATTGGAATCGAGCGGTAAAGCCTTGACTTAGTAAGAATGCACTCACTAATCAAGTTGCCAATAGCGAACAAAAGCTAGCTGTATTCATTGTAAAAAAACTCATGATTTAAAAAGAAACGATTCAACTTTATCGTTTCTTTTTCTACTCTTATAGCTCAATTTATAGCCCCTAGAAAGACAAGGCTGCTCCAACAAGAGTCGGGTATCGGATGCACGTATGAAGAATATGAAGCGTTAGCCTTTGCGAGTACAGCCTTTGAGTATACATCTTTCAATGAGAAGAAAACAAATTTGGTAGTCAATACCGTGGTAAATGGAGCGGTATTGGCCATCGGAGCGGCATTGCCATGGAAGATAGCGATGGTATTAGGCTTGGTATCAGGCAGTGTGAACAGTTATGAAGCAATCTCAGGAAACACAATTGGTGGCCGAGAGTTAAGCGGAAAAGAACGCATTATGCGTGGAGTATTTGGTGCATTGGATCTTGCACTAGCAGGGTATAGTGGTGTGAAAGGGTTTAGGAATAGAGGGAGTAAGGTTCCTGAAGTTCTTGAGAAAGCTAGTGGGGCTGGAAAACTAAAAAATCCAGAGATAGGAAATAAACTTGACTATCTTTTCGGAAAAGCCAAGGGAAATAAACACAACATTCAAAGGTCACAAACTATGCAAAGTGAGTTAAGTAAGATTGGTATTTATGATACGCCAAGTAGCAGAGAACTTTTGAATAATCATTTGAAAAATGTAGTGAATGATTCTTCAAATATTTTAAAAATAGAATCTAGGAGCTATATAGCTAAGGAGTTACCTGGTACACCAACAGTAAATTATACAGCTACTGTAAGAGAGAGCTTTTTAAAAGGTCCTAACGGAGGCGTAAAAATAGAATCTGTTTGGGATGGAGATAGACTACTAACGATAATTGTTAAAGGTGGGAAATAAATGAATTCTTTTGAGAAAAAATCTTATGAATCAGCGGTTGAACTAGAACAAAGCTTAGATGAAAATTCTTTTTTATTCAGTGAAGAAATTTCTGAAAGTAACAAATTCATAAAATTTAGTAATAATTTGGTTGACATAGGATTTATTTACTATGATGTAGGTTTGGAGCCCCAGATAAAGTTGTTAACTTTATCAAATAATATATTCGTAGGAATAAACAGCATTTATGCTTGTCTAGACTATACCACTAAGACTGTATTGTTTGAAGAAAAATTGCCTTCTCTGTTATATGAAATAATGATAGATTCAGATTCTAAATATATTGTATTCATTTGTGAATTAGATGTATTTGTTTATGAAAATGGCGGTTCTTTATTATGGAGTATGGGATTTAGAAATGTAATCGAAGATTACTACTTAGAGGGAACAGAATCCATTGTTATTGAATGTGATGATGGTGATAAAACAACATTTTCTCTAGAGTCAGGAAGGGCAGAATAAAAAGCACATGCCCCAATAAAGAAAGTCAATAGCGACGTTAGGAGAGCTTAGCGGTCTATTGACTTTCTTTATAGTGTTTTACGGATTAGAAGAGTCATTTATAACTTAATTTCCAGATGTGGATAACTATAATTGGAATGACGGATTTGAAATTCCTAAAGAAGTAATTGAGAATGAAATTTGTGATTTAAGTACGGCGTTGTTAACTTTTTATTTAGCTGACGGATACAGACTATTAGAAGACAGAAATTCCTTTGGAAATAAAGATTTACCTCAATGGGGAGCATTTATTAAGGATTTATTTGATCGTATTCAATCGAATAAATTTAATGAAAGTAGAATAAAATATAAGCCGGAATTAAACAAAGTACAAAAATATAAACTCATGAAGTCAAATCCTGATGTACTCTCTGTTTTTTTGAAGGTATTGATGGAGAGTTGGTAGATACTAATGTTGAATAAAGGAAATAAAATCGAACAATTCTACAGAAAAGTTAGCAGTAGCTATAGAAAAAATAGTTTTTGATTCATTCGGAGCAAAGATTATTAATGTATCTAAAGAGGTATATATTTCTTTAGTCGATAACAGTTTAAAAAATAAATATGACAACTAGAGACAATCGTTCAAACTTAGTTTTTTTCATTGAAATAAGTCGAATCACAGCTATCTATAAAAGCTAGTTATCTTATAGAGATAGCTGTTTTTTTTGTTTTTAATTTCTTTATAGGAAATCATTGATCCTATAAAGAAATTTTTTCTTGAAATATGACTTTTTCACTTGAATAATTTAATGGCTAATGTATAATAAGGGTGTGAAGTTTCTTAATAGAAAATGATATTTCCTATTTGGAAATAAAAGAATGAGGAGGTTGAAAATGAAAAAAGTTGAAATCTTAAATAAATTAGAAAAAAGTGGTGTCATCGCAGTATTGAGAGCGGATTCAAAAGAAGACGCTTTGAAAATCAGTCATGCGGTAGTTGCTGGTGGGATGACAGGTTTAGAATTAACATTTACTGTGCCTGATGCAGACCAAGTGATTCGTGAACTAAAGGCTGCTTATCAAACTCGTTCAGATGTTGTGATTGGAGCAGGTACGGTGCTAGATGTGACAACAGCACGTTTAGCAATTTTAGCTGGTGCAGAATATATTGTTAGCCCGTGTTTTGATCAAGATACAGCAGAACTTTGTAATTTGTATCAAATCCCATACTTACCAGGTTGCATGAGCATTACAGAAATTAAAACAGCTATGAAATCTGGTGTCGATATTGTTAAGCTATTCCCTGGAAGTGCTTTTGGACCAAGTTTCATTGGTGCGATAAAAGCTCCGTTGCCACATGCGAATATCATGCCAACAGGTGGAGTAAGTATTGATAATATGGATGAATGGCTAAATGCGGGGTGTGTTGCAGTTGGAGTAGGAGGCAATTTGTTAGCGCCAGCCAAAACAGGCAATTATGGTAGGATTTCTGAATTAGCGAAAGAATATATGGATAAGTTAGCTGAAATCAGAAAGGACGCTTAGTTATGAGTAAAATCTTAACTTTAGGGGAAATTATGCTGCGTTTAGCAACAGATACCGGTATTCGTCTAGATCATACACAGCAATTTATGGCTCACTATGGTGGTGGCGAGGCGAATGTTGCGATTAGTTTGGCTAATTATGGTCATGAAGTGAAATATGCGAGTAAGGTACCTAGTAATCCTCTAGGAAATGCAGTTAAGAAGCATCTACAAAGTTATGGAGTCTTAGTGGATTCTTTAATCATGGGTGGAGAACGCTTAGGTATGTATTATCTAGAAAGTGGCTGTGGTGAAAGAGGTGCCGCTGTTGTTTATGACCGTGCCTATTCAAGCTTTGCAACAATGAAAGAGTTAGAATGGAATTTCGATCAACTTTTTGCGGACGTTGAGCTGATTCATTTATCTGGAATTACACCAGCCTTATCAAAAAATTGGCAAAAAATGATCTTGGAACTTTTAAAAGAAGCAAAAAAACGTTCTATTAAAATCAGCTTTGATATGAATTATCGTGGCAAATTATGGACAGTCCTAGCAGCTAAACAAACTTTTAAAGAAATCTTACCATACGTAGATTATTGTTCAGCTGGCAAGTTAGATGCACTAAATTTTATGGATATTCCAGAAAATGAAAGCGCACTAAACTTAGAGTCAGCCGCTGATATGGCTTATTATTATCAAGCAATGAACGCTAAATATCCAAACATTCAAGTGTTTTATTCAACTTTACGGGAAGTCTACTCAGCTAGCCACAACACACTTCAAGGAACTGTTTGGAATCAAGGTGAGCTTGTAACTTCAAAAATTCATGAAATCAATCCAATTGTGGATCGTGTTGGTGGTGGGGATGCATTTGCTGGTGGGATTTTACATGGCTTACTAGTGAAAATGAAGTTGAATGAGATGGTTGATTTTGCTACAGCTGCTTCAGCATTAAAGCATACGATACATGGTGATTGTAATCAATTTTCAATTGCTGAGGTGAAAGCTTTTGTCGCAGCAGAGTCAGGGAAAATTGTTCGATAAACTAATAGAAATAGGGAGCGATTAAGCAATGAAAATGGAAACAAGGTACACACACAGTCCAGAGGACATTCGTCATTATTCAACAGAAGAATTAAGAAGAGAGTTTTTAGTTGAAAAAATCTTTACACCGGGTGAAGTTCAGTTAACGTATACTCACAATGACCGTATGATTTTTGGTGGGGTAACGCCAACAGATCAACCACTATCCATTGAATTATCAACAGAATTAGGCGTAACTTATTTCTTAGAAAGACGCGAATTAGGTGTGATTAACATTGGTGGACCAGGAGCAATCCAAATAGAAGGTGTGACTGAGTCAATGAAAAAACAAGACGGCTACTATATTGGTAAAGAAACAAAGGACATTCAGTTTACATCAGAAGATCCTAAAAATCCTGCCAAATTCTACTGTGTTTCAGTACCCGCTCATCATAAATACCCAAATGTAAAAATTAGTATTGATTCAATTACACCGATGGAAACAGGCGAGTCAGGTACACTAAACAAACGTAAAATCTATCAATATGTTCATCCTAATGTTTGTGAAAGTTGTCAATTACAAATGGGCTACACTGTTTTAGAGCCAGGTAGCTCTTGGAACACAATGCCTTGTCATACACATGAACGCCGTATGGAGACGTATTTATACTTTGATATGAAACCTGAAACACGTGTGTTCCACTTTATGGGCAAACCAGATGAAACTAAACATCTAGTGATTGGAAATGAACAAGGAGCAATCTCACCTAGTTGGTCAATCCATACAGGCGTTGCGACAAGCGATTATACTTTTATTTGGGCAATGTGTGGCGAGAATATCACGTATGATGATATGGATATGGTACCAATGAGTGAATTAAAATAAGCAACTAGTATTAGTGAATGAAAATAAAAATAACATTATATAGGAGGAATTGGAATGAGTTTAGATAGTTTTAAAATGAATCTTTTTAGTCTTGAAGGGAAAGCAGCAATCGTAACAGGTGGGAATACTGGTTTAGGACAAGGGTATGCAGTGGCATTAGCAGAAGCTGGAGCAGACTTATTTATTCCAACATTTGATAATAATTGGGATGAAACACGAGCGTTAATCGAAAGTAAAGGTCGCCGTGCTGAATTTATTCAATTAGATTTAACAAAAGAAGATTCGCCTAAAAAAGTTGTGGATGCCTGTTTAGCAGCTTATGGTAAAATTGATATCTTAATCAACAATGCTGGAACAATTCGTCGTGCACCGTTATTGGAATACAAAGCGGAAGACTGGAATGCCGTAATGAATATTAATCTAAATGCGGTTTATTTCTTAAGTCAAGAAGTTGCTAAAGTTATGGTAAAACAAGAAAGTGGAAAAATCATCAATATTGCCTCAATGCTTTCATTCCAAGGTGGAAAATTCGTACCGCCTTATACAGCTAGTAAACATGGGGTTGCTGGGATTACGAAAGCATTTGCGAATGAATTAAGTGTGCATAATGTTCAAGTGAATGCCATTGCACCTGGATATATTAAAACAGCAAATACAGAACCAATTCGTCAAGATCCAGCACGTAATAAAGAAATTCTAGATCGTATTCCAGCAGGTCGTTGGGCAGATCCCGAAGATTTGATGGGAACAGCAGTCTTCTTAGCAAGTAAAGCGTCTGACTATGTGACAGGACACATTCTTGCAGTTGATGGCGGTTGGTTAGTTAGATAATTAGGTAAATGATAGCTGAACTCAATTCTTAGTTGGGTTCAGTTTTTTAGTGAAAAAATGTAAGCAAATGAAAGAGGGACAATCATGTCAAAAATGACGTTAGCACTTTTAAATCAAAACAATGAGATTCAAAAAAGCCGAACAGCCGAAGAAACCGTTTATTTAGATTATCTAGCTGACTATCAAGCAGGTGATAAATTACGTTTAACAATTGAAGTGCCAAATGCCTATTATATGGTTCAACTGGATGAAACGTTAAATCCATCTTTACTTTATTTAACTGGTACAACATGGGACTATGAAATTCCAACAAGCGAAGAAGCGGTTCGTGCTTATTCTCCAAAAGCCTTTATAGGTAAAAAGCATTATAGTACAGCAAGAGTAGCAACAGAAGCAGAAATTACAGCATATCAAAACTTAGCGTTAAATCCACATGATCAAAAGCAAGAAAGTGGTGCTTACCCGCATGCAGTCGCTAATGTCGAAACACGGAATGACTCGACTTTCTTTGCACGAAATGCGATTGACGGAGTTATGGCGAATCAGAATCATGGATCATATCCATATCAATCGTGGGGAATTAATCAACAAGCAGATGCCTTGATCCGAATCGACTTTGGACGTAATGTTAAAATTGATCAAGTTGCACTAGTTTTACGTGGTGATTATCCTCATGATAGTTATTGGACTGAAGTTAAATTAGAGTTTTCGGATAATTCTAATGAAACTCTTAATTTGGATAAGGTTTTGGACCATCAATTTTTTAATTTTAATCCGCGTATAATTCAATGGGTGGAATTAAAAGAATTAAAAAAAGCAGAAGATGAATCGCCTTTCCCAGCTTTAACACAGATCAAAGTTTTCGGTATAAATGGCTGATTAACACTAGTTTAACCTTTCTTGTTTGATCAATAAGAAAGGTTTTTATAATGGGCAATTTCTATGTTTATGTTTTTTAAAAAAATGTATATATAAATAAAAACTTATGTTAGAATAAGATTAAAGTTGGTTTTTTGTGTTATTTTTAATCATTTTAATGTTATTATAATCTTAGTTGGAAGCCTTTTATTAGACAAAGTTATTTTGGGGATTATTGTTATTGATTGTTCAAAGATGAACAAAAATTGATAGCTAGAATTGCTAGAGTCAAAAAGGTTTTATATTTTAGGAGGATGATTAATGAAGAAAATGGCAGTAGTATTTTTGATTGGGAATTTGATGTATATGAGTGCAGCACCTGCAATCGTAAGCGCAGAACCACTAGTTTCTGACACGAGTGCAGTGACAGACTCATCTGTAGTTTCAGAGGATAGTAGCTCTGAAATGGTCGATTCATCAAGTGAAGAACCACAAAAAAATGAAGTTGATAAGAGTGAAGAATTAACAAATTCGGATGAAAATAAAATCACAAGCGAAACACCTAGCATTGAGGATAGTTCAGAAGCTGTCAAAGATTCTAGTGAGGTGGTTGATTCTGAAGTGAAACCAGCAAGTAGTGTGGAAAGCGCTGTTAAACCAGAATCAAGCAGCGATGTGAATACAGCTGCAGATGTGTCACCGAAATTAGTTGATACTGGGGTTGCTGGAACAAGTAATTGGCACTATTCACCAGTAGATAAAACCTTATCTATTGGTGCGGGAACATTAACAGGCGATGAATTTAAAAATATTTATGAAGAAACGAGACCAAATGTACTTGAAAAGGTTATCTTTGAAGGGCCGGTTAATTTAACAGGAAGTGCTGAAAAATTATTTTGGGATTTAGGTTCAAAGGTCTCAGAAATTCAAAATTTATCTTATTTAAATACTTCACAAGTTACGAACATGGCGTATATGTTTGCAAATATGAGAGATTTAATAAGCTTGGATGTGAGTCAGTTTGATACGTCGCAAGTCACAGATATGGCACACATGTTTATGAATGTGGGTAAAGTAGAAAGTTTAGATGTGAGTCATTTTAATACCTCAAAAGTGACGAATATGAAAGAAATGTTTTATGAAATGAGAGCGTTAAATCAGTTAGATGTGAGTCGTTTTGATACAAGTAAGGTGACGAATATGAATGGTATGTTTTACTCAGGGTTGAGCTCATTAATTACTCAGTTAGATGTGAGTCATTTTGATACGTCGCAAGTGACGGATATGGAATTGATGTTCAAAGGTTTAGGAAATGTCTCTTCTTTGGATTTGAGTAACTTTGATACTAGCAAAGTTACAACTATGCGTGCAATGTTTACTACGATGAAGAGTATTGAAAGCTTAGATCTGAGTTCTTTTGATACAAGTAATGTGACCAGTTTTGAAATGATGTTTTATTCGATGAATAAATTAACAGATTTAGATGTGAGTAGTTTTAACACAAGTAAAGCTACTAATACCGCTACTATGTTTGCAATTACCGAGGCTTTGTATAAGTTAGATGTGAGTTCTTTTGATACAACAAATGTAACCACACAAAAAGGTATGTTTTCTAGTGCAGCGGTACATGAGCTGACTCTTGGAACTAACTTTCACTTTTTAGGTACGGAATCAGAACTATGGGAAGCTAATAGTGGTCGTAGTAATAGCGATTATACAGGACTCTGGATAAATCTTGGTTCTGGAACGCTTCTTGATCCAAAAGGTTCAGCATTAACAGCTGAAAGCTTGATGCAAACGTATGATGGAACAACAATGGCAGATACCTATATTTGGGAAAGAAATAAAGTTGAATTAAATGCACATGATTCAGAAATTTATGTAGGAGATACTTGGAATCCAGTCGATAACTTCGATAATGCTATTGATAAAGATGGAAACCCCGTTGATTTCAAAGATGTAACAGTAACAGGAACCGTAGATACAACCAAAGCAGGAACTTACAAACTTACGTATAGTTACGATGGCGTAAGTAAGGCAATCACCGTAATCGTAAAAGCCAGACAAACAGCAGTGAATGCTCATGATTCAGAAATGTACGTGGGAGATAGCTGGACACCTCAAGACAACTTCGATAATGCCGTAGATAAAGATGGAAATCCTGTTGATTTCAAAGATGTAACTGTGACAGGAACCGTTGATACCACAAAAGCCGGAACATACAAAATCACCTATAGTTATGATGGAGTAAGTAAAGAAATCACCGTAACCGTGAAAGCCATCCAAACAGCAGTAACCGCTCATAATTCAGAAATATATGTAGGGGATAAATGGACACCTCAAGACAACTTCGATAACGCCGTAGACAAAGATGGAAACCCCGTTGACTTCAAAGATGTTAAAGTAACAGGAGCTGTTGATACAACCAAAGCAGGAACTTACAAAATTATCTATAGTTATGATGGAGTAAGTATAGAAATCACCGTAACTGTAAAGGATCATGGACCAGTACATGTAGTGGCACCACTTATTAATCAGCCTTATGCTGGCGATACGGTCATTACTGGAACTCTAGCTACTAAAGGAACAGCAGCAGACGGAACAGAAACAAGAATTACCTACAATGGAACGGCTGCTTGGATTACAATTAATGGGAAAATGTATAACAATGTTGTTGCTTATACAGTTGATAGTAATCAACGTTTTAGTTTAACTTTACCAAATAGTATTGTGCTAAAAGCTGGAGATGAAATTCGGGCATTTGCTATTCCAGGGATAATTGATGAACCGAATAAATTTGGGCAAGTCAAATATGATTTAGGTCAAGCGGATGCAAAAACCATCCAAACTGCAGTCAATGCCCATAATTCAGAAATGTATGTAGGGGGCAAATGGAAATCAGAAGATAATTTTGATAACGCCGTAGATAAAGATGGAAAACCAATTGGCTTTAAAGATGTTAAAGTAACAGGAACTGTTGATACAACCAAAGCCGGAACTTACAAAATCACGTATAGTTATGATGGAGCTACAAAAGAAATCATCGTAACCGTAAAAACCATCCAAACTGCAGTCAATGCCCATAATTCAGAAATGTATGTAGGGGGCAAATGGACACCTCAAGACAACTTCGATAACGCCGTAGACAAAGATGGAAACCCCGTTGACTTCAAAGATGTTAAAGTAACAGGAACTGTTGATACAACTAAAGCCGGAACTTACAAAATCACGTATAGTTATGATGGAGCTACAAAAGAAATCACCGTAACCGTAAAAACCATCCAAACTGCAGTCAATGCCCATAATTCAGAAATGTATGTAGGGGACAAGTGGAAATCAGAAGATAATTTTGATAACGCCGTTGATAAAGATGGAAAATCAATTGACTTTAAAAACGTAACAGTAACCGGAACTGTTGATACAACCAAAGCCGGAACTTACAAAATCACGTATAGCTATGATGGAGCTACAAAAGAAATCACCGTAACCGTAAAAACCATCCAAACCGCAGTCAATGCCCATAATTCAGAAATGTATGTAGGGGACAAGTGGAAATCAGAAGATAATTTTGATAACGCAGTAGACAAAGATGGAAAATCAATTGACTTTAAAAATGTAACAGTAACCGGAACTGTTGATACAACCAAAGCCGGAACTTACAAAATCACGTATAGTTATGATGGAGCTACAGAAGAAATCACCGTAACCGTAAAAACCATCCAAACTGCAGTCAATGCCCATAATTCAGAAATGTATGTAGGGGACAAGTGGAAATCAGAAGATAATTTTGATAACGCCGTAGATAAAGATGGAAAACCAATTGGCTTTAAAGACGTAACAGTAACAGGAACCGTTGATACAACCAAAGCTGGAACTTACAAAATCACGTATAGTTATGATGGAGCTACAAAAGAAATCACCGTAACCGTAAAAACAGTAGCTCATAAAATTGTGATTAATGCTCATGACTTAACTATTTACGAGGGAGATTCTTGGATAAACTCAGATGATTTTGACAATGCCGTTGATGAAAATGGAAATCCCGTTGAGTTTGAAAAAATTACAGTAACCGGAACTGTTGATACAACCAAAGCAGGAGCTTACAAAATTATCTATAGCTATCATGGCGTAAGTAAAGAAATTACAGTAACCGTGAAAGCCAAAGCAATCAGTAAGCCGAATCCTAGTGAACCAGGAGACACTAATAGTTCATCAAATAACAACAATTCAGGAACAAATACTGGTTCAACAAACGAAAATAATCAATCAAAAGAAGAAATCGCAACTTTCCCGCAAACTGGAGAGCAAGTTGGACTTAATCCACTTCTCTTAGGAATTGCATTTGTTGGAATAGCAACAGCTTTCTTAATAAAAAGAAAAAATAAATTTAGTAAATAAGAATAGAAACAAAGAAGAGCAGAGTTTTTTATCTGCTCTTTTTAATATGAATGAAAGAGGAACCATTCAGACTTTGTGATTTGTTACTAGTTCAACCTAAAATTTTTAATAAACTGTTATTTTAATAGATTTTAGTTTGGAAATACTGTACAAGGTTGGTTACAAAACTATCCAATCCAGATTATTTAATATAGATTATGAAGGTTAAAACGAAAAAAAGGATTTAGGTCTTACCAGAACCAAAAGGCGGAGAAGGTAAACCAGAATTAGGTGAGAGTGAACGGTTACGTATAAGCGTATCAACAAGTAATCGTGGAAATTAGTCCAATTGTTGACTTGATATTGACATTAGAACAAGCCGTAACCTAGGCAGGCACTAATCGAAAATCTTCAGCCGAAAGGACTTTGACTTTACTAGAATTAAGTATCAATAAATAACGATATAAATCATATGTTTAAGCTGTAACACTACAGAATTATAGTGTTTTTTTTGTCACGTTATGGGGTTAAAATAGATAGAAATTAAGCTTGTAAATGGATGCATTTATGGGTATATTAAGATGAGCTAAGAAAATTAGAGCTAAAAAGTGAACTTTTTTCAATTAGATAGATATTGTATACTAGATAGGTAGGAGAACCCTTAATAATAAGATTATTTTAATTAGTAGAATAGAAATACGGATACAAAGTATTAAATGAGATGAGGGTCCCGATGGAGATAAATTTTAAACTATTTAAACAAGATAAGTTCAATCGTGATGAATTTGGGTCTAGAGTGGTCTATTATAAAAAATATTTTTTAATCAATGAATTACGTAGCTTAGGATTGAAATTAACAGGAAAAACAGGAGAAAAATTTAGTAATCAGGAACATCTACCTGAATGGTTTTTATACCCAGAATCGTTAATTAAACAAATAATTATTGAGTTTACAGATTTTGAAGAAGAGACAGTAATCAATGAAGCAATAAACAAATACTTATCATCTTTTGAAAAGAGACATCCTACAATTACTGTATATGAGATTTTTCAAATATCTTTGCCACAAAAAATTCTATTAGGAATGAACTTTTTTATAAACTTTACTTACAATTCAGAACATAGCTTTGAACAAGTTGATTTTATTGAATCCTTGAAATCAATTGGTTTTTCAGAAAGAGATACGGTCTTTGATTGGAAAAAAAGTGAATCTCAGCGACTACTTCAATTAATAAAAAATTCTGATTTGTCAGAAACTATTCAGTTATCAGAAGGCGTCTATGAGAAACAGCCAGAACAACAAAAAATCACTAAAGAAATAGCAGAAATAAAGTCAGCAAACAAACAAGAAGTAGAAAAGCAGGCAGAAAAAACGTTTGCTAAAGTTCAGACCTTGATGGAACAATTGGATCAGAAATTAGCAGAAGTAGCATTAGAGTTAGTTCAACAGCATTCGCCGAATGAGGCAATGATCAAATCCTATCAAGTAATAGAAGATCAAATAAAGCAATTAAAAGAAGTACTTCCTAAAATACTTGTGAAATTTAAAAACTTAAGTCACAAGGCACAAGAATTCATTTTATTAGAAGATAAGATGAACAAACTTGAAAAACAAAGTTATACTCTTAAAGAAACATTGAAGAAATCTCAGCTACCTGTTTCAGAGAGTGAAGATAAAAGTCTGACTGATTCTAATCAAGTAGATGGATTAAATCAGAAAGTAGAATATCTTGAGATTCAGAATTTTAGATTAAAACAGAAAACAAAACAATTAGAAGTAAAAATAATCAGTGAGAAACGTCAACGAGATAAGCGGATTAGACAATTAAAAATGGATCAAAGTAAACTTCAACAAGAAAATCAACTTCTTCAAGAAAAGTTAATGTTACAAGAGGAACAGCCTATCGATTCGCCAGAATCTCTATTCAATAGTGGTAGAATCCGAAGCGTAGATAAGTATAAAGGTTCGCATAAAATGTCTGTCAAAGAGTATAAAAATATGATTAGAACGATTAACTACTTAGAATATACGTGGTCGATTTATCAAAAATATACAGAAAAACTAGATACAAAAACTAGTGATGTCGATTTAAAGATTATTATGAAAAAAATTAAAAAAGAAAAAATTCAACAATTTGTCTATAATCATACATTAAATGACATAACACCAAGAGTAACGATTAAAAAAGTACCCTTACGTGGCAAAGCAATTGTGGTTATCTCAAATAAAGATTTTCGATTGTGTTGTATGATGGAAGAACAATATCATCTAATGCAAACGGCTGTTCGTTATATCCAAAAAATGAATTAACCATTTTCGCCATCCACCAAGAATGAGTGCATTCATTCTTGGTGGATTTTGTTCTATATCAATTAATAATTGATATTTATTGTATAGAAAAATTAATTTAATTTTATTTATTTATGGATTTTTAAAACGATTTAATAACGTTTATATATTGGTTAGGAAATTACTTATAAGAGCTTTGGTTGCGTTTTATAAGCATTTGTTCAATGTTGTTTAAATTAGTAGTTTGTTAAAAATAACTAAGAATTAAAAAAAGAAAGATTAAAAATCACAGTATTTTGTTTTCGTTTTTTCATTTTCTTATATTATGATAGGAAAATACTTAATTTTAAGGGAGCAGAAAATGATGAAAAAAAAATGGAACATTATGGCGTTAATAATTTTGTTACTGCAGACATTTACACCAGTTATTGGTGTAGCACAAGCAGCAGAAGTAAATAAAGGATTTTATTTAACAGATGTGGAAGTTAATAGAAGTGAATTGAAAAATTCAACTGAAGTAAATCTAAACATAATTGGTAACGCTCAAACGTCTAAGGCAGAGACAACAATTTTGACGGTTTCAAGCAATATAGCCTTAACTAAGACTAGTGGGACAGTAGTGAATGAAAAGAAGCAGCAAGTGGGTACCTATCAACAAGAGCAACAACAAATTATTGTTAAGCTAGATGCTGAACTAACAGAAACGGCTTCTCTCGCTATTACGGGAAAAGTAGTTGGTGATGAAAAAGATTCTCAAACGGTTACGATTACTTCTGGAACATCGAGTGTGACAAAAGAAATACCTGCTCAAACTACCGAAGAAGCAACAAAGCCAGATTCTAGTATAGATACAACGATAGATTCAAGTGCTACAAAAGATTCAACAACTCCAACAAAGCCTGATAAACAAGTCGTTGCTGGAACTGCAACAACGAAGCGTGATCCGATTAATATTGGTAATCTTTTGCCATCAAAAGATGGACAAACCTCTTTGATTACTGGAATGGAAGTTTTAGGAAAAGATGGAAAGCCTATTACATCAGGAAGTATTGGGGATTATTTTAAATTCAATATGGATATGGTAATTCCAGAAGATATTCGTGAGAAATTACAAAATGGTGATTATTTTGAATTTCAATTGCCAGATCAAATCAATATTACTCAAAATCAAAACTTTACCTTAACTGATGAAAATGGTGAGCCATATGCGACTGTGTCTATCACAACAGATGGTAAAGTAGTCATCACATTTAATGAAAAGATTACACAAGAATCAGATGTAAGTGGAAACTTTAATTTTGATGGTCAATTTGATAAAGACAGTATTACTGGACCAGGAGATATACATGTGGATACCCCATTTGTAGATAAACAACCAGGAATTGATATTACAATTAAGCCAGAAGTGGATAGTAGCGTTGATAAAGAAGGTGCTTTTGATAAAACGCCTAATCCTGGAAAAGTTATTTGGAATGTTGATGTTAATAAAGCGATGGATGAGATTACCAATGCTACCGTTACAGAGAACTTTCCTGATGGATTAACCTTTGATAGTGTGAAAATTTATACAGTTGATGTTGATTTTGAAGGAAAGGTTATTCCAGGATCAGAAAAATTAGTTGATCCTAGTGACTATACAGTTGATGCCAAAGGGAATGTGACGTTTAAAAATAAAATTGACGGAGCCTATCGTTTAACTTATGAGTCAACAATTGATGAAGATAAGAAGCCGGGAGCTGACGGTGGAAAAGTAAAATTTGAAAATAAAGTGAACTTTGATGGAGATGAGATTAACTCAATTCCAGCTAGTTCAACAGTAACAGCTGATTACAAAAAAGCCTTAGAAAAAGGGCAAGTAGGTTATGATCCTGAAAATCAAACTTTTGATTGGACGATTAAATATAATTACAATGAAGCGAATATTAAAGAATCACAAGCAACAGTTACCGATACAATCAATAGCAACATGAACTTAGAAGATGGTTCAGTTGTGTTGAATAAAGTTACTTTTGATGCAAAAGGAAATCCGATAGAAGGTGCACCGTTAGTTGAAGGACAAGATTATATTTTAGTGCCTAAAGCTGATGGAAAAGGGTTTGACATTCAATTTATTGGTGATGTCGATTATGCTATTACTATTCATTACACAACTAAAGTGGATGAAGAAATTGATGAAGATACAGACTTTAGCAATACGGTTGAAGATGGAAGTGGCAATAAAGATACAGAAGAAGGACATGCAAAGCAACAAGGAGTTGTGAAAGATGTCAATCATGTGGATCAGAATGCTAAGATCATTGAATGGGTCATTGAAGTTAATAAAAACAACTATGAAATGCAAAATTGGAGTTTAACTGATCAATTAGGTGATGGCTTAACGTTATTAAATGCTCCATTTGTTATTGAGGATTTAACAACTGGAAAATCATTAAAAAAAGATATCGATTATACTTTAGACTACGATGCAACAACCAATCGTTTTAAAATCGTCTTTCTTAATAGCTATCTAGTAACATCAGATACATTTAAAATTCACTATCAAACTCGATATGATATTGATAGTCTGCCAGCGGGTAGTTCATTTGTGAATACAGCAAACTCAGATTGGATTAGTACGACGGATAATACTCATAAAAATCCAGGAGACACAGCTGATTTTAAGCCAAATGAAGAAAGCAATAATAATGGATTTAAATCCGGTGACTACAATGCTGTTGATAAAAAAATTACTTGGACATTAGGTGTAAATTATAACCGTGTTCCGTTAAAAGATGCATTTATCACAGATCCAATAACCGGAAATCAAAAATTTGTACCTGGTAGTGTAAAAGTATTCCACTATCAAATTACTTCAGACGGAAAATACATTAAAGGTGCGGAAGTAACAGGCGCTGAATTAGATGGTTTTGAAATTCTGGAACCAAACTTTGCTAATAATAATGTTTTAAGTATTCATTTACCAGATGGCCCTTCAACAAGTCAGTATATGTTTGAATATCAGACTTCTTTAGAAGGACAAGTCATTAATGATTCGGCAACCTATACAAATACTGCCAAAACAACAAATGTTGATAGTCCAGATTATAGTGTTACCGGAGAAGTTAGTGTTGCTCATGGTGGAAACTTAGCTGAAAAATCAGGAGCTCAAGATGAAAATGGTTTTGTTAATTGGAGTGTGAATGTCAATCCAAGTCAATCTACAATTAGTGATGTAGTAGTCCATGACAATCCTTCAACCAATCAAGTAGTTGATGAAAAATCGATTATTGTGTATGAAACAACAGTTGCAAAAGATGGTACGATTACTAAAGGAGCTCCATTAGATCCAAGTAAATATCACGTTGTCTTAACTACTGATAATGAAACAGGATTACAACATTTACAAGTAGCCTTTGATGGTGTCATAACAACTAGTTATGTTCTTGAATATCGTTCAATGATTTTTCTTGATAGCGGCAATACTGGCACAGTTAATAACGAATTAACCGTAACTGGTAAAAATCATGGTGAAGTAACGGGTGGTGATAACACGGATGTGACGGTGAATGTATCAGATGGTGGCGGAATTATTTTTGGGACAAAAGGCAGTTTAACTATTCGCAAAACAAACGATAGCCAAAAAGCTTTAGTAGGTGCCAAATTTGAACTTTGGGATGCCAAAAATGTTCTTAAATTAAGAGAAGGTCAAGTCGATGCCAGTGGTCAATTGATTTTTGGCGCGTTGCCTTATGGAACGTATAGTTTGAAAGAAGTTCAAGCACCAATCGGTTATACCATTCCAGATGATTTGGTAACAGGTCGTGAAGTCACTGTAACCAAAGAAAGCTCACTATCAGGTGCCATGACAAATATTATGGATCCAGAGTCGGCAGTTACTTTAGTTAAAAAATCTGAATCAGGTGCTTTACTAGCAGGAGCAACATTTAAATTAGAGCTATTAATTGGAACTGTTTGGACACCCGTTCGGACAGCAGAAAAATTTATCACAGATAGCAAAGGTCGCTTAATTGTGAAAGGATTAGATGTAGGGCACTATCGCTTTACAGAAACAAAAGCACCTTTAACTCCAAAAGAATATATCTTAAATACAGTTCCAGTTGAGTTTGATGTAACACGGAACGCAAATGGTCAAATTATTCCTGTAACCGTTGGACCATTTATTAACTATCTAGGTAGTGCTGTTTTTGAAAAACAAGATGCTAAAGGCAACCCTTTAGCTGGCGCAGAATTTACAGTTAAACGAATGAAAGATGGTTCAGGCAATAACGTAAATGAAACCATTGCTACTAAGGTGAAATCTGATGCGACTGGGAAAGTTAATTTGAAAGATTTAGCTCCTGGTGTTTATGAAGTTACGGAAACAAAAGCCCCAACAGGTTATCTGCTAAATACTAGTAAACTAACCTTTACAATTGTTCAACAAGCTAGTGGTCCTGTTGCAACGATTGATGCTGGAATCTTTAAGAATTATCAAGGAAGTATTCAATTTACGAAGAAAAATGAAGCTAAAAAGACTTTAGCTGGCGCCATTTTTGAAGTTCAAGATAAAGCGGGTAAAGTGATTCAAACCAACTTAGTCAGTGATAGCAAAGGGATTGTAAAAGTAACAGATTTAGCTCCGGGAGAGTACAATTTAGTTGAAATTAAAGCCCCAACAGGCTATCTTTTAAATACTCACAAAACAGCCTTTACAATTGGCAAAGAAGCAAATGGTCAACCAAACCCAGTTCAATTAGTTGATCAAATTAATTACCAAGGTAGCGTTGTATTAACAAAAATCAATAGTAGCTACGATCCTTTAGAAGGTGCGGAATTTACCTTATATGACGAAAATAATCAAGTTGTTGGTGTTTATACCTCCGCTAAAGATGGGAAAATTAATATCAATGATTTAGCTCCGGGTGATTACAAATTAATCGAAACTAAAGCACCATTACAACCAAATGGCAAACCATATATTCAAAATAGCTATCCAATTACATTTACAATTGGAACAAAAGCAGATGGAAGACCGAAACAACTAGATTTAGGTTACTACCAAAACTTCCATGGAAAATTAGTCTTAACTAAGAAAGATGGTGAGGGTGGAGCTGCTTTAGCTGGTGCAGTCTTTAATCTATATCGTCTAGGAACTACTGATCCAATTGCAACAATTGCGACAGACAAAAATGGTTATTTAGATTATGGGAAATTAGCAGCAGGTTCTTATAAACTTGTAGAAATCAAAGCTCCAGCAGGTTATGTTATTAATACAAATCCAGTTTATTTTGTTGTGAGTCAAAGTGAAACAGGAAATACAGAGGATAAATTTACCTTTAAAAACTTCCAATCGGCAATTGAATTCAATAAGGTTAATGAAGCTACGCAACCTTTAAAAGGTGCAGAATTTAAAATTATCCAAAAAACAGATGCAGCAGGAACCGTTGTAAACCAAACAATTGTTGAAAACTTAGTTGCAGATAAAGATGGTAAATACCGTTATAAAGGTTTGGAAGAAGGTACGTATGAATTAATCGAAACCAAAGCAGCTACGGGTTATATGTTAAATACAACACCATATGAATTTAATGTTGAACCTAGTATGAATAAAGCTCCAATTAAATTATTAGCTAATTTCATTAATTATCGTGGTGCCATTAGTTTTAATAAAACCGATGAAAAGGGCAAAGGCTTAGCTGGCGCAGAATTTAAATTATTTACTAAAAAAGGTGAAGCTGTAAAAGATGTAAAAGGTAAGGAAATTACAGCAACATCTAATAAAGATGGAAAAGTCAGTCTAGATCATTTAATGCCTGGTGAGTATGTCTTAAAAGAAACGAAAGCCCCAACAGGATATTTGCTAAATGAAGCTGAAATTGTGTTTACTATTCAAGCAAGTAATGCAGGAAAACCAACAATCAATCAATTACCAGATTTTATAAACTATCAAGGATCTGCTAAATTAATAAAAGTTGATGCAGATAATCAACAAAAAGTATTAAGCAATGCGGTTTTTGAATTAGTCGATGAAAAAGGGAAAATAGTTTATCAAGGTTTAAAAACCAATAACTTAGGTGAATTTACAGTTGAACGATTAGCTCCTGGGAAATATCATTTTATTGAAACAGAAGCACCAACAGATTATCAGTTAAGTAAGACTTCCTATGAGGTGGTTATCCCTGATAAAGCAAACCAAAAGCCTGAATTGATTACAATAATGGCAACAAATAAACATGTTGAACCAAGTATCCCGAAGGTTCCCCAAGTTCCGAATGTACCAAATGTTCCAAATACACCAAATACACCAGATACACCAAATAAAACCTATCCACAAACAGGTGAGCAAATGAACAATACACTTTGGATGGGATTACTATTACTAGGATTAAGTAGTTTGGTTAGATTTAAACTAAAACCAAAGAAAACGAATAATTAAAGTTGAAAATGGTTAAGGCTTTTGCTGCCTTAATCATTTTTTATTGATTATTTCCCAGGAAATAATCGTTTAATTTAATGAATTGATTTTATTTTCAAAGAAGTTTAGATCTATGTTATCAAGAAAAAAACAACTTTCAGCGTTATAGATCTGAAAGTTGTTTTTTTAAATTCGTTTTCCAGTTGCTAAGAAATTTTGTTGTCCATAGTCTACAATAAAATCTCTAAAAATGCGGGTTGCTGGAGAAAGATAGTGATTCTTTAAAGTAGCCACATAAATATAACGTTGATAGCTAGGATTCGTGATGTGAATAATCTTCACATCATAATAATCTAAAGCTGAGATTCTTGGAAGTATTCCGATACCATGACCAAAAGCAACAAAACCTGCCATTGTATGATCCTCTTCGACTTCACAAACAATTTTTGGCACAACATTCACTTCGGCTAACATAGCATCAATAGTTGGACGAATCCCACTTTTTTTATTAAACGAGATAAAGGGATAAGCGGCTGTATCCGCTAAATCAATGCTGTCCAAGGTTGCTAAGGGATGATTCAAAGGAACAATTAAAACAATTTCTTCTTCCGCAATAGGTTCAAAATGAATTTGATTATCAGGCGTAATCATAGAACATAACGCAATATCCGTTTTTTCCGTTTTTAAATTATGCAAAATATTTTTGGTATTTCCTTGATAAAAAGAAAAAGAAATCTTTTTATGAGCTTCTACCTGTTTAAATTCTTGCAAAAGCAAAGGAGCAAAATAGGGACCTAGCGTATAAATAAAGGCTAAATCAATCTGGCCTTCATCAGGACTCACAAGCTCCTTCAAAGCTTTTTCCCCCTGCTCTAATTCATTTAACGAACGTTCGACATAACTTAAAAAGAATTCACCATACTTAGTTAGCCGGATATTTCGTCCAGTTTTTTCAAATAAAAAGGCGCCTAACTCTTTTTCTAATTCAGTCATAGAATGACTTAAACTAGGTTGAGTAATTGATAAAAGCTCTGCCGCTTGGGTCATATGTTCTGTTTTAGCTAAGGTTTTAAAGTAATAAAGTTGTTTTAAATTCATACTACGCATCCTTTCGTTTGTTTATCCATAGTTTTATTCTATCAATAAATACAAAAATATGCATTAGATTTATGCTAATTTTCGTATTATACTGAAATTGTGAAAAAGAGAACAAGAGAATTTGTGAATTATATTGTAAAAATAATCACAAACGACAGTAGATAAAGAAATGAGACGGAGGAAATACAATGGAAAAATATGCTGCAATTTTTGAACCCTTAACAATTAAACGGATGACCTTAAAAAATCGTGTGATGATGCCCCCAATGGGAACTAATTTTGCGAATATGGATGGCTCATTTAACAACGATCATATTAAATATTATGAGCAACGTGCAAAAGGTGGAACGGGATTGATTACCTTAGAAAATGCGTGTATTGATTTTCCGATGGGAACCAATGGAACGACGCAGTTGCGAATTGATAATGACCAATATTTACCAGGTTTATGGCGCTTTAATGAAGTTATGCATGCATATGGAGCTTGTACATCCGTTCAAATCAATCATGCTGGTGCTTCAGCGTATGGCTTACGCTTAGAAGGAAATCAACCAGTATCTTCATCAACTATTCCATCTAAAACAGGGAATACAGTACCACGATCATTGGATAAAGAAGAAATTATGGAAATTGTCAAAAAATATGGTGATGCAGCGGGGCGTGCACAACGAGCTGGCTTTGATTGTGTGGAGATTCATGCAGGGCACTCTTATCTTGTTAGTCAATTTTTATCACCATTATATAACAAACGAACAGATGAATTTGGTGGATCGCCAGCTAACCGAGCACGTTTTGCTAAACTAATAGTTGACGAAGTTCGCCGTGTAGTTGGTCCCATGTATCCCATTTCAATGCGTGTCAGTGCTGATGAATTTTTAGAAGGCGGCAATAATCTGGAAGATACATTGGAATTAATGACTTATTTTGCTGATGAAGTGGATATTTTAAATGTTTCAGCAGCTTTGAACGACAGCATTCAGTATCAAATCGATCAAATGAATTTAGCTGATGGTTGGCGCTCATACATGGCGAAAGCTGTGAAAGAGAAATTTGGTAAAGTAACGATTACTTCTGGGAACATTCGCAGTCCGCAAATTGCTAATGATATTTTAACTCGTGGTGATGCTGATTTACTAGCGATGGGACGCGGCTTGATTGCAGAGCCTAATTGGGTCAACAAAGTAGCTACAGGTCAAGAAAATTTATTACGTAAATGTATTTCATGTAATATCGGTTGTGCCGATCATCGAATTGCAAAATCTCGTCCATTGCGTTGTACGGTAAATCCTGATGTGATTCATGAAGATGATTATAAATTAAACCAAGTGAAAAATAAATTAAGCATGGTCGTTATTGGTGGTGGAACAACTGCTTTAGAAGCGGCAACAACTGCAGCTGAAGTTGGTGTTCAAGTTACTTTATTTGAAGAAAAAAGTTATCTAGGTGGATTGGCTCATGAGATTGCGCGCTTGCCTGATAAAAAGCGGATTGATGATTATGTTATCTATCTAGAAGAACGTGCAAAACAGTTACCAAACTTAACTGTTCATTTAAATACTCGTGCCGATTTACGAACTATTGAAATGTTAGCACCAGATATTATTGTTAATGCCACGGGTGCAAAACCGTTATTGCCACCAATTGCTGGCTTACAAAAACAATTAGAAAATCCAAATCGTAAAGTCTTCTCGATTTTTGATTTGTTAAACAATATGGATCAGTTCCAAGAATTTGAAGGCAAGCGCATCGCCGTTATCGGTGGTGGAGCTGTTGGATTAGATGTTGTTGAGTACTATGCAGAACGTGGAGCAGCAGAAGTATCTATTATTGAGATGCAAGAAAAACTTGGAAAAGACTTAGATATGATTACTCGTATTTCAATGATGGATATGATGAAACGTCACGGCGTTCATGAATTAACCGAAACAGCTTTAACTGAAGTTTGTGAAGATCACTTTAAAGTGAAACGTGACGGTGAAGAAGTTGAGATTCCATTTGATCTGGGCTTTGTCTGCTTAGGAATGCGTGCAGAGAGTCCTATGATGGAAGCCTTAACCGAATATGGCAAAGTAACAGATACGGCGATTGTGAACCTAGGCGATAGTAAAGTTGCTCGTCGGATTTATGAAGGTAGCCGAGAAGCTCGTGATATTGTAACAACAATTCATCAAGTTGATCGTACAAAGCCTCTAAGTCAATTAAAAATGTTTTCTAATGCTTATTAAAATGCTATCTACTAGTTTTACTAGTTGAGATAAATTTTTTCTAGGGGGATACACAACCACCTTATCTCTCCCTCTAGAAAATAATTAAATAAAAAATAACTAAACATACATTAAAAGGAGTCGAAAAAAATGACAGAACGTTTATCAGGACATACCGAACTTATTGGATTAATGGCAACACCGATTCGTCATAGCCTTTCACCAACAATGCACAATGAAGCTTTTGCAAAGTTAGGTTTAGATTATGCTTACTTGGCTTTTGAAGTCGGCAATGAGCAATTAGAAGATGGGATTAAAGCAATTCGTGCATTAGGCATGCGTGGCTCAAATATCTCAATGCCAAATAAACAAGTCGTATTAAATTATTTAGATAAACTATCACCAGCAGCAGAAATGGTTGGAGCAGTAAATACAATCGTCAACGATGATGGTGTGTTAACTGGACATATTACTGATGGAACAGGTTATATGAGTGGACTAAAACAAGCGAATGTAGATATTATTGGCAAAAAAATGACGATTTGTGGTGCTGGTGGCGCAGCAACGGCTATTTGTATTCAAGCAGCTATTGATGGTGTAAAAGAGTTAGCTATTTTTAATCGCCAAGATGAATTCTTTAAAAATGCAGAACGTACGGTAGCGATGATTAATGAAAAAACAGATTGTCAGGCAACTTTATATGATTTAGCTGACCAAGATAGCTTACGCTTGGAAATTGCTAGTAGCGCTATTTTTACCAATGCTACAGGAGTTGGTATGAAACCATTACAAGATCAAAGTTTAATTACAGATCCAACAATGTTACGTTCTGATTTGGTTGTTGCAGATGTGGTCTACGTACCAAGTGAAACGAAGCTCTTAACGTTAGCTAAAGAGCAAGGTTGTCAAACAGTTAATGGATTAGGTATGATGTTGTGGCAAGGTGCGGCAGCTTTTGAACTATGGACAGGTAAAGAAATGCCTGTTGAGTATATTCGTGAATTGTTATTTAAAAATTAATTAGCCAAAAATCAGAGAGCTAAAAAATCAGCTCTCTGAATGATTGAGTTAATTTATTGAGTAGAGTTGTGAAGTAATGAACAAATAAAAGGAGTGTTTAATGATGAAAAACAAGTATATGCCCACGGCAATTAGTTTATACATAAACTATTTTGTCCATGGGATGGGTGTTATTATTTTAGCCCAAAATATGGATGCATTAGGTCAACAATGGGGAACAGATAGTGCGGGAGTCGCAATTGTTATTTCTTCTTTAGGAATTGGTCGTCTGTTAGTTTTATTAGTTTCAGGAGCCTTGTCAGATAAATTCGGTCGCAGACCCTTTGTTTATCTAGGAATGGCAACGTATGTCTTATTCTTTGCTGGAATTTTATTTAGTCCAAGTATCGGAATTGCTTATATTTTTGGTATTTTAGCCGGAATTGCCAATTCTTTCTTAGATTCAGGAACCTATCCAGCTTTAATGGAATCTTTTCCAGAGTCGCCTGGTACAGCAAATGTTATTATTAAAGCCTTTATCTCTGCCGGTCAATTTGCCTTACCTTTAATGGTTGGTTTCATTGTTTCGACAGGTATGTGGTATGGTTGGACCTTTGTTTTAGCAATCGTAATTTTCTTAGTAAATGGCATTTATTTATTTAACAAACCTTTCCCAGATCAAAAAGCAGCTGATTCTGAAACAGCTGAAGTGACAGTTAAGAAGCCGATGGGCAAAGTTAAATTTGCAGTTGAAGGTGTTTGCTTTATTTTATACGGATACATCTCACAAGCGACTTTCTATCTAGTTAGTCAATGGTTAAGTAAGTATGGTTCTGAAATTGCTGGAATGGGTGATACGGGTTCCCGTGCCTTAATTAGTTATTATAGTATTGGTTCATTAGCTTGTGTGTTCTTAACATCTGCTTTAGTGAAAAAACAATTTAAACCAATTCAATTTTTAGTAATCTATACGTTTGTTTCTTTTGCATCGTTACTAGTGTTATGGATGTTCCCAACACCACTGGTTTGTATAGTATCAGCCTTTGTGATTGGTTTCTCCGCAGCAGGTGGTGTTATGCAATTAGGTTTAACTGTCATGGCAGAGATGTTCCCAGCAGGAAAAGGAACCGTTACTGGGATTTTCTACACAGCAGGAAGTATTGCGTCATTCACAATTCCATTGATTACAGGACAGCTTTCTAAAACCAATATTGCTGACATTATTTTATTAGATGTTGGGATTGCTTTTGTTGGATTTGTGCTAGCGATTATTATTTACTTGCGTTATAATAAGGTGTTTACGAAAGCGAAAGCTTAAATTCATTGAATTTTACTAGATAAATTGTTGAAATGAACAGGAGGAAAATTTAAATGAAAACTGTAATGGTTAAAAATGTAGTGATTGGTGAAGGCGCTCCTAAAATTATTGTACCGATGGTTGGGAAAACGTTTAGTGAGCTTTGTGAAGAAGCTAAACAATTAAACCAGATTGATTTGGATTTAGTTGAATGGCGTGTTGATTTTTTTGAAGATGTAGAAGACTTGGTCAAGGTACAAGCTGTAGCTAAGGAAATTCGTCAAATTTTAAATGAAAAACCAATTTTATTTACCTTCCGTACGAAAAAAGAAGGCGGCGAACATGAAGTTTCAGCTGAGTATTACTTTACTTTAAATCAAACGATGATGGCCAGTGGCTTAGTCGATTTAACAGATATTGAATTATTTATGGGCGATGAAGAAGTACTAGCTGCTGTTAATTATGCACACCAACATCATGTAAAAGTAGTGATGTGTAACCATGATTTTGATCAGACACCTGCTAAAGATGAGATTATTGCTCGATTACAAAAAATGCAACATTTAAACGCAGATATTTGTAAGATTGCCGTGATGCCTCAATCAGCTAAGGATGTGATTACGCTATTAGATGCCACTACAACAATGAGTGAAGAATATGCGGATCGTCCGATTGTGACGATGTCAATGGGCGGATTGGGTGTTGTCAGTCGAGTAGCAGGCGAAATATTTGGTTCGGCCATGACTTTTGGCGCTGCTAAAAAAGCTTCTGCTCCTGGACAAGTTCCAGTAGCGGAATTACGTTCGGTATTGGATTTAATGCACAAAAGCAAATAAGAAAATGAACAAACTAGTATAAAAGAATGACGAGAGGACGAATGAGATATGCGTAAGAATTCCTATTTTTCAACTGTATTGGCTCTGTATATCAACTATATTTTACAGGGGATGGCGGCGATTATTTTAGCCCAAAATATGGTGCCGTTAATGGCGCAACTAAATACGAATGCAGCGGGTATCTCATGGGTCATCTCGGCAATTGGAATCGGTCGGATTTTAATCTTGTATTTTGCTGGACGGATGTCCGATCAGTACGGTCGAAAGTTAATTGTTTGGCTAGGTATGTTGAGTTATGTGATTTTCTTTGGTGGTTTGTTGATTAGTCAGAATGTTTGGATGGCCATCTTTTTCACATTGTTTGCAGGATTCGCTAATGCGTTATTAGATACAGGAACCTATCCAGCCTTATTAGAGGCATATCCTAATTCTAATGGGTTCATGAGTGTTTTAAATAAAGCTTTTATTTCACTAGGTCAGTTATTTTTACCTATTTTAGTCGGTTTTCTAGTTGCTAATAATCTTTATTACGGCTATAGCTTTATCTTGTGTTTAGTTGCAATTATTGCTAATTTACTCTTTATGTGGAAAAGACGTTTCCCCAAGATGGTACAGACGGATTCAGTAGCAGAAGAAGTTGCTACAACCCCCACGCCGTCAAAATTTAAACAAAAACCAAAATTCTGGATTGAAGGAATTGCTTTAACTCTATTTGGTTTTACTTCAGTTTCAACTTTTAATATTATTGTTTTGTGGTTGCCACGGTATGCAGAGAATCTAGCACAGATGTCAAAACCAAGTTCATTGATGTTAATTAGTTTGTATAGTATTGGGTCGTTAATCTCTGTTTTTGCAACAGCATTCGCAGTAAAAAAATGGATACAGCCCATTCAGATGATTGTTTTCTGTTCCTTAGCTTCATTATTAGTCTTAGTGTTGATGGTTTTCTTCCCAACGCCTCTAGGCTGTAGTATTGCTGCTTTTGGAATTGGAATTTTTTCTTCCGGGGGTATTTGGCAATTAGCTTTATCGATTTTATTAGAATTCTTCCCTAAAAACAAAGGGCGAATGACCAGTTATTATACTTTAATGACTTCGTTTTCTGTTATGTTAATTCCTTTAATTACTGGATACTTAAGTGAATATAATGTTCTGTATGTAATGTTGTTTAATTGTGGGGTTACATTGATAGGTGTCTTCATTTCATTACTTGTAGCCATTCGTTATCATAAATTAGTGGAACCTAATGAAAAAAATAGAACTTTAGCAAATGTTATTGAGTAAAAGTAATAGACTGATCTCTTAATTTTAGAGGTCAGTTTTTTTGTTATTTAAAAATGAAATCGCAAATTTAAAATCGAATGTTAGTGTTAAGGAATGATCGTTAGAATGAATTAAGTTTTAGGAAGTTTATTAGAGTTTATTTTTAATTGGTAGTGAGAGTAATCAATATGGAAAGCTAGTAGTTTAATTTTTAATGAGTTGGATAAAAAGAATGAAGTATAGGGAGAAAGTGATGATTTTAGAATTGGTTAGAAAAAATATAAGCTATTTTTATATCTAGAATCATTTCAAATTATATAACAACATTAAAAATAAAAAAAATAGCTACCTCATAGAGGTAGCTAGGGGGAGTGACTCTTTTCAATAGGGGGGAGAAAAGAGTATAAAAATAAAAAAGATTTAGTTTGGACTACATAGAGTATCTTACCATCTTAACATAACAAAATAATGACAAGACTATAACCTTTTTGAATCAATTTGGTGAAAGTTTAATGAAAGTGTTTTCGTTGTTTTTATTCTTATTTTAATTATACGTTTTTAGAAAAATCAGTGATACTACAATCAATAGAAAACAGTATGGTATGATAGAGGAAACGATTGTTTAAAAGGGAGATAGTTATATGAATATTGCTTTGATTGCTCACGATCGAAAAAAAGAATTAATGATTGAATTAACGATTGCTTATCAAGAAATTCTAAAAAAACATACTTTATACGCTACTGGTACAACTGGAAAGCGTATTATTGAAGCAACAGGTTTGGATGTTCATCGATTTAAATCAGGTCCATTAGGAGGCGATCAACAAATTGGTGCGTTAATTTCGGAAGATAAAATGGATATGGTACTTTTTTTACGTGATCCATTAGCGGCCCAACCTCATGAACCAGATGTGACGGCCTTAATTCGTTTAAGTGATGTTTATGAAATTCCTCTAGCGACAAATATAGGCACAGCTGAAATCTTATTACGTGGTTTAGACTCTGGTTTCGCTGACTGGAGAGAAATAAAAAATCAAAATACTGGAGAAATTTTAGATATTTAATGAGGGTGAAAATCCATTTAAGTGCAAAAAACATTGAAATAAGCAGAATTAGGTTATAATAAATTATTAACATGGAGGTGTTTGTTTGGCAAATAAGGATATATTTGATAAAATGGCTAATTCATATGATTCTGAAGATCGTTTAGAAGTCGGTTCTCATATTATTCGTGAAGCGCAAAAGCATGTAGCACAACTGGAAACAAAAAATACATTGATTGACTTTGGTTGTGGTACTGGTGAAATTGGTCTAAATTTTATTCAAGATTTTAATCAAGTCTTATTTTTGGATGTCTCAGAAAATATGTTAAACGTTGTGGAAGAAAAGCTAGCGGCAGCAGTGATTAAAAATGGAAAAACAATGCTAATTGATGAAATAAGCAATTTTAGAGTAGAAGCGGACTGCATTATTGTATCGCAAGTCTTGCTGCACATTCCAGATACAGAAGCTGTTTTAACCAGTTTGTTTCATATGTTAAAGACAGAAGGTTCATTATTAATTGTAGATTTCGACAAAAATGAATTGGTTCAATCTGCATTAGTTCATAATGGCTTTGATCAAAATAAACTAGCTGATCAACTGAAAAAGCTAGGATTTTCTAAAGTTCACTCCGAAATCTTTTTTGAAAGAGATCAATTATTTATGGGACAAGCGGCATCTTTATTTTTAATGGAAGCTGTTAAATGAAAATCAGCAAGTATGAGTTTAACTTTCTCATACTTGCTGATTTTATTATTTTTTATCTGTCCAAACAGGTACAGAAGAGCCTTTTGACGTTTCTTCAATCACTTTGATGGTTTCGGGTGATTGGTAAGCTTTTACAACTTTTTTGTAGGTTTCATTGTCTTTGTCTTTATTGTTTGCCACAATAATATTAATATATGGTTTTGACGTTTCATCAATAGGTTCTAGGAAGATCGCGTCTTTTGTTGGAACAAACCCTGCATCCACAGCCATACCACTATTGATTAATGAAATTGTTGTATCTTTTAAAGCACGGGCAGTTTGAGCAGCATCTAATTCTTTAATTTCTAAGTTTAATTTATTTTCAGTAATATCTTTAACTGTAGGCGTTTGTTTGGCAGCTGGATTAACTTTAATCAAACCGGCTGTTTGTAAAAGTAATAACGCACGTCCGCCATTGGTTACATCATTAGGAATTGCAACAATATCCTTATCTTTTAATTCTTTTACATCTTTAATTTTTTCAGAATAGATTCCAAGCGGCGCAATAACAGTTTCGCCAATCGAAACTAGATCGGTTCCGCTATCTTTGTTATAGGCATCTAGAAAAATTTGATGTTGGAAAGAGTTTAAATCAATTTCTCCTGAACTTAAAGCAGAGTTTGGTTGATTATAATCAGTGAATTTTACAATGTTTAACTCAATATTCTCTTTCTTCAAACGTTCTTTTACAGAATCCCAAACCTCCGTATTTTCACCAACAACTCCAAGTTTAACAACTGTGGGTTTCTTTGTATCGGCGGCCGTATTGCTACCACTACCACAAGCAGCTATAAATCCTACACTTAAAATTAAGACTAACGCTAAGATGATTTTTTTTACATTTTTCATTTTCTTATTCCCCTTTTAATTTAAGTTTGATAAAACACATATGAATGATCTATTAATGACTAGTTTTACGAATTAAATAATTGCCGATTGCTTGACTGATAAAGACTAAGATTAAAATAATGATTGTTGCGACTAAGGTTACATCATCTTGAAAACGATTATACCCACGAGAAATAGCTAAATTTCCTAATCCCCCAGCACCAATTGCACCAGCCATCGCAGTTAAACCAATTAAATTAATGATGGTTAAAGAAGAAGCACGAATAATTCCATTTAATCCTTCTTTTAAATAAACGCGGAAAATAATTTCTAGCGGGCTAGAACCCATCGATTGTGCAGCCTCAATTACACCAGGATCAACTTCAACCAATGCATTTTGAATTTGTCTAGCAAAGAAAGGAATAGTTCCGATTGATAATGGAACGATAGCAGCTGTAGTCCCAATGGATGTTCCAACAATTAAACGTGTAAAGGGAACAATGACAGCTAGCATGATAATAAAAGGAATCGAACGGAATAGGTTAATCACTTTATCTAAAATATTGTACAACGTACGATGTTCCAGAATGCCACCACGGTCAGTAGCAACTAATATGACCCCTAACACAATACCTAAAACTCCAGCAATTAGAGCGGTCACTCCAACCATGTAGAGTGTTTGAATCGTACTTTCGATAAATTCTTCTTTCAAAGGTGGTACATTTTTAAAATAAGTGTTAATAAACTCCATAATTTTCACTCCTTAGCTAATTTGGCTCTTTTTTTGTGGGTAGGGAATTATTTTTTCTTCATGTGGAATTAAATCTACTTTGACATCTTTAGCAGCAAGATAGGCTAACGCTTTTTCACGCTTAGCTGGTTCACCAGAAAGAATTACGATTAAATTCCCAATCGGTGTATTCTGCAAAATTTCAACATTTCCAAAAAGGATACTAGTAGAAATAGTAAATTGACTATATAAATGCGAAATCAGTGGTTCACAGGTACTTTCTCCAACGTAAGAAATTTTTGCCAGAACATCATTAGGTTTTAAATCAAGTAAAGTAGGATGGTTTAAAATCGTTTCTACTCCTTGATCGACATGTGTTGCTGTGTTGATAAAGTCTTTTGTAAGAGTTTTTTTAGGTTTAGTAAAGATCGAAACGAGACTACCTTCCTCAATAACTTTGCCGTTTTCCATGACTGCAACCTTATTACAGATTTCTTTCACAACTTGCATTTCATGGGTGATAATAACGATTGTCAACGCTAATTTTTTATTTAATTCTTTTAGCAATTCAAGAATCGATAAAGTCGTTTTTGGATCCAAGGCACTAGTTGCTTCATCACAAAGGAGAACTTCTGGATCATTTGCTAATGACCGAGCGATGGCTACCCGTTGCTTTTGCCCCCCAGATAATTGAGAAGGAAAGGCATTATGTTTATCAGATAAGCCAACTAAGTCCAATAAATCACTCACCTTTTTCTGGATTTCAGTTTTAGATAGGCTAGAATTTTTTAAAGGAAAGGCAACATTATCAGCAATTGTACGAGAATCCATCAGATTAAAGTGCTGAAAAATCATGCCAATTTTCTTACGAGCGGTACGAAGATCTTTTGGCTTAAGACTAGATAAGTTTTGCTTTACCACAGTCACAGTCCCTTTTGTGGGACGTTGTAATAAATTGATTGTACGGACGAGCGTACTTTTTCCAGCTCCGCTATAGCCAACAATACCAAATACATCGCCTTTTTCTACATGTAAATCGACTTGATCGACTGCTTTAACAAGTTGCCCCTTACTTTCAAAAGTTACTTCAATATCTTTTAGTGTAATCATTTAAGTTCCTCCCATTTCCCAATAAAGCTCAAAATTGTTTATCTATTTTCATGAACACGTATTGTTTGTGTGACTAACAGAAATTCGCATCAGTCTAAAAACAAGATTGTATTTACACCTTTTCTGTTAAATAGTATTTCTACAAGAATTCTAATAGAGTATTCCACACTCCTGACTGCCTTTCAAATTAGAAAAAATAAAAAACTCTCATCCTTTTATCAAATGAATCATTCGATAAAAGGACGAGAGCTATAATTTGCTTCGTGTTACCACCTTTGTTTATAAAACTATTGCTAGTTTTACCTTAACCAGTTCTTGAAAAACTTACTTTTCGTTAAACTGTGGCGCTTTATCGGGCGCACCCGTAACAATCTAAAGTATTAAAAATTAATACAATTCAACTGTTTCACTCCAAGACCATCTTCAGTTCTCTCTCCATTACCCGCTTCCACCAACGAGGGCTCTCTATAAATGTGTTAAAAACGTACTCTTCTCTTCAATGTGAATTTAATCATATTCTCATTTATTTGTAACTTAACACTTACTATACAGGGGAACTTAAATTTTGTCAATAAAAATTTAAAAATAAAATTACGAATCAAATAAACTCTTTTAGCTAGTAAAAACCTCTCTAAATATGCTATAGTATCCATTAGATGAATTGACTTGTTAAGAGTCAGTTCATCTAATAAATCAGAGTAGGGAATGAAGCGTTAAGTGCTGAAGGGATGGGATGTTGCCTTTTGGACGAAAAGCTATCTTTTGATAGGTTGCGGTTTTATTCTTGCATTCGCTGCATAATATTTTTATGTTGGAAGCTCTTAAGAGGAGATTTTCAAAATGAACAAGAAAAAGTTAGATGCACGAGCTATTGCTATTATTGGACTTTTAATGGCCTTAGAGATTATTTTAACGCGAGTTTTCTCGTTTGAAGTACCATTCTTTAGAATTGGTATAGGCTTTTTACCAGGAGTTATGATTGCTATGATGTATGGTCCGTGGATTGCAGGGATTACAGCATTAGCAACAGATATTATCGGTATGACCTTATTGCCTAAAGCGATGTTTTTCCCAGGATTTACATTGTCAGCTGTTTTAGGAGCAGTAATTTACGGCTTGGTTTTATACAAAAAGCCTAAGTCATTAGGACGGATTATTGTTGCAGTATTACTTGTTTCAGTAATAGTTAACCTTGGTTTAAACAGTCTATGGTTATCAATGATGTACGATAAAGCGTTTATTGCAATTTTTCCTGGTCGTGTCGTATCTAATTTAATAGGTACACCATTACGTGTAGCACTGATTTATCTTGTAGTTAAAAGTCGCGTGTTGGAACGATATTTGCAGCCAGTATTATAATAAATAATAAAGAAACAAACATCCAAAAAAGGCAACCTTATCAACTATAAGGTTGCCTTTTTTTCGTTTAAAATGAATTTGGTATATACAAACTAGTATATACTATTGTATAATGAATTTGGATTCTTTAAGAAAGCGTTTTAATATAAACTTGAATTTAAAAATGGAGGTAAAAAAATGACCTATGGAATGATTGCAACTTGGCGAATGGCCTATGATGGTGTGGCAGAAATGACTAAGGAGTTGCAAAAGGGAAAAGATGCAGGAGATGCTTTAGTAGAGGCAATTAAACAAGTTGAGGATTATCCTTTTTATAAGTCAGTAGGTTATGGTGGATTGCCGAATGAGCATTGTATTTTAGAAATGGATGCAGCGTATATGGATGGAAATACTTTCGATATTGGGGCTGTTGCAGGCATTCAAGATGTGAAAAATCCGATTGCTGTGGCTCAATCTTTGAGCCATGAACGGTTTAATTCATTTTTAGTAGGTTCCGGTGCAACCAAGTATGCCAAAAATGCTGGATTTGAGTGTCAAAATATGCTGACAGAACGCGCAAAACGCTTATGGGAGCTACGAATGGAAGAGATTCAAAAGCATAACCTAAGTCCTTACGATGGACATGATACGATTGGTGCAGTTTCCTTAGATATTCACAAAAAAATGGTAGCAGGAACATCCAGTAGTGGTTTATTCATGAAAAAAAGTGGGCGGGTTGGAGATTCCCCCCTATCTGGTTCAGGATTTTATGTTGATAGTGAGATAGGCGGAGCAACGGCAACAGGCTTAGGTGAAGACTTAATGAAAGGCTGCTTAAGTTACGAGATTGTCCGTTTGATGGGAACAGGGCTGCATCCACAACAAGCTGCGGATCAGGCTGTCTATCAATTTGCTGAAAAATTAACAAAACGTAAGGGGAAAGCTGGTGCTTTTTCATTAGTTTGTATGAATAAATCAGGTGAATGGGGTGTTGCTACAAACGTAGAATTTTCATTTGTTGTAGCAACAGAACATGAAGCAGCCGAGATTTATTTGGCATATCCTGCAGAAAATCAAACAACAAGAATTGAGATTGCCTCAAAAGAATGGTTGGCAGCCTATGAAACTCGAATAAAAAAACCACTTGATTAGATAAGAGGAGTGAAGCAATTGGAAAATAAACGATTAGGAATTTACTTGGAAGTTTCTGATCAAATTCGTTCACGAATTAGTGATGGAACCTATAGTTCAGCTCAAAAACTGCCTTCAGAATATGAGTTAGCCAAAGAATATGCTGTGAGTCGCTTAACTGTTCGCAAGGCGATTGATGAGTTAATTAAACAAGACATTTTGATTAAATATAAGGGCAAAGGCACCTATATTATGACGCAACAAAAAATTCAAAGTGGTCGTGGTGGGTTACAAGGATTTACCGAGGCAGCAAAAGCGTATGGCTTAAGCTCGGAAACTAAAGTAATTGAATTTAAAAAAATAAAAAACATTCCAGAAGAGGTTCAGAAAACATTAGAGCTTGAAACTGGGCAAGAAGTCTATCATATTAAGCGTCTAAGAATTGCCAATCAAGAACCCATGACTGTTGAAGATATGTATATTGCTAAAAAATATTTGCCCACCATTACAAAAAAAATGGCGGTAGAATCACTATTTCATTTAATTGAAAAAGAGATTGCGATTGCATATTCACATCAAGAAGTTGAAGCGATATTAGTAGATGAAGCAATGGGGCAATTATTGCAAATCGATGTAGGACAGCCAATGTTATTAGTTCATTCAGTTACTTTTTCAGTGACTGGAATTCCAATTTTATATGATACTTCCTATTATCGTGCTGATAAATATACCTTTAAAAATACACTTCATCGAATTAAGTAATCTTTAGTAAGTTTATGCATGGATTTAAATGTTAGTTAGATAAATAAAATTAGTTAAATTCGAGGAGGAAGAAAAATGAGTAAGAAAAAGATTTATTTATTTTGTGATGCAGGAATGTCAACGAGTATTATGGTGAATAAAATGCAGGCAGTCGCGGATCAACATCAAATGCCTTTAGAAATCTCAGCTTATCCAGTAGCTCGTGCCATTGAAGTAGTCACAGCAGAAAAGCCAATCTGTATTTTATTAGGTCCACAAGTTCGCTTTTTATTGCCAAAAATTACAGAACAATTTGAGCCATTAGGAATTCCTGTTGGTGGCATTGATCCTGAAATCTATGGCATGATGGATGGCGAAAAGGCTTTAAAATCAGCATTAAAATTAATTAAAAGCAAGAAACAATCATCTTAATTGATTGTTTTGCTAAGTCAGATTTATCTTTTGTCAAATTGAGAGGAGAGCAAAAATGAAAAAACTTTTAGATGGGATGGAACGGGTTTTAATGCCGTTAGCTAAAATAATTGGAGAGAATAAATATTTAATTGCAATTCGTGATGGTTTTTTAATTTCTACGCCAATGCTGATTATTGGTTCCTTGTTCTTATTAATTGCAAATTTTCCTTGGACAGGCTTTGGTGACTGGATGGCAAGTTTTCTAGGTGCAGACTGGGCAACAAAAATGTCTGTTCCAGCTTCAGCTAGTTTTGATGTGATGGCTATTTTAGCTGTTGTTGGAATTGGGTATAGTTTAGCGAAGCAGTTTGATATTGATGCAATTGCATCTGGTGTGTTATCGCTAGTCTTGTTTTTTATGGTGACCCCCTTCTTTACAAATTATACAATTGAAGGTACAAATGAGATTGTTAAAGTTACAAGTTTACCTTTAGAGTGGATGGGTTCAAAAGGACTTTTCTTAGGTATTATAGTTGCATTAGTCGGAACACGAATATTTGCAGCAGTCATTAAAAAAGGCTGGGTTATTAAAATGCCGCCAGGAGTTCCGCCAACTGTAGTAAAATCTTTTGAAGCATTAATTCCAGGATTTATTGTTATTTTTATTTTCTTTGTTATTAGTTGGCTGTTTACATTAACGTCATTTGGTAGCCTGCAATTATTTATTTTCAAATTCTTACAGACACCATTATTGAGTTTAGGTAATACTTTAGGAGCAATGATTATTGCGTATCTATTCTTACATTTCTTCTGGTTCTTTGGTATCAATGGTTCCAGTGTTGTAGGTGCGGTTTTTAATCCAGTTTTGAGAGCGTTATCAGTAGAGAATTTAGATGCGTTTAAAAGTGGCGCACCCATTCCAAATATTATTACAGGACAATTTCAAGATATGTTTGCTACATTTGGAGGTGCGGGTTCAACGTTATCTCTAATTGTTGTCATGGTTTTTGTTTGTAAGAGTCAGCGGATCAAAAAACTGTCTCAACTTTCCTTGATTCCAGGTGTTTTCGGGATTAATGAACCGATTATTTTTGGCTTACCTATTGTGTTAAATCCAATATTATTAGTACCATTTGCTCTTGTTCCAACGATTAATATTATTGTTGCTTACTTTGCTATGTCATGGGGATGGGTACCATTTACGAATGGAATTCAATTGCCTTGGACAATGCCGATTCTAATTTCAGGGTTCTTAGTGAGTGGTTGGCAAGGTGCTGTTTTACAGGGATTATTGTTTGTTTTAGGAATGTTTATCTACTATCCATTTATTAAAGTACTAGACGATCAATATTTGATTGATGAGCAAAAATTATTAGCAGAAGAGGAAGATGACGACATTTCCTTTGATGATTTTGATTTTGATGAATTATAAGAGGTGGAAACAGAAATGATAAAAGTGATACTTGTATTAAATCATGTTCAGGCTGGTTTTGGTAGTGATGAGAATGCTAGATTAGCCCCTGGTGGCAAGAAAAAAACTATTGGACCAGGAATGACATTGGAGCCTTTGATTAAAGAATTAGGCGGAGAAATTGTGGCGACACTTTATTGTGGTGACCAGTATTTTCTAGAAAATCAGTTAGACGTTCAAAAAAAATTCATTGGATTTGCTAAGAAATTCGGAGCAGATGTCGTTTTGTGTGGTCCTGCGATGCACTATCCGAATTTTGGTGAAATGTGTGGTGGTTTAGCTAATGCTTTTAATGAAGCGAATATTCCAGCAATTGCAGCAATGTCCATTGAGAATCCAGCAACTGAGAAATATAAATCCGTATGTCCAATTGTAAAAATGCCAAAAAAAGGTGGGATTGGGCTAAATGAATCCTTTAAACAAATGACTCAATTAGCCATAGCTAAAGGTCAAGGAGTAGATACAACTCAATTAGAAAAGGACTTATGCTTTTAAATAAAAGAACGAAGGTGTAAGAAAATGAAGAATTATCAACAAATTAGTGAGGCTGTTTCAGATCACCAGAAGACTTTTTTAGCTGGTTTAAAAAAAGTGATGCAAGTTGCAAGTGTGAAGGGAGAATCCTTGGTAGATGCGCCGTTTGGTGTAGAACCTAAAAGGGTCTTAGAAGTTGCTTTGGCTTTAGCAGAAGAATTAGGGTTTGAAACTAAATTGGTTAATAATGCGATGGGATATGTACAATATGGTCCAAATAATTCAGAGTATATTGGGATTGTGGGACATTTGGACGTGGTTGAAGCTGGTGACGGCTGGAGTTATCCACCATTTGACTTAACTTTGGATGAACGTACTGGCAAAATATATGGACGTGGCATTTTGGACAATAAAGGGCCAGCAATAAGTACGCTTTATGGCTTGTGGGTATTAAAGGAACTAAAAATTCCATTAACAAAAACAGTAAGGATTATTTTTGGAACAGATGAAGAAAGTGGTTCAGCAGATATTCCGTTGTATTTAGCCAAAGAGCAACCGCCTATCTATGGATTTACCCCAGATTGTAAATATCCAGCAGTTTATGGTGAACGTGGCATGGTGGCTTTAACAATTAAAACAACATTACCAGCCCGTGAATTAGAGCAAATTCAACAATTAAAAGGAAACTTCACAAGAAGTTCTGTGCCAGATAATCTAAAAGTACAACTGGCTAGTGGCGAATATAGGGTGGTTAAAGGAATTCGCGCTCCAAGTAATGCTCCTGATATGGGAGAAAACGTTATTACAAAATTTGCTACTTTAGCTAGCTCACAGTCACTAATCACTGGAAAATTAAAAGATTATTTCACTTGGTTAAGTAATTCTTTAGATGGAAAGCATGATGGTAGTGGACTAGGAATTGACTTCTCTGATGAGGCCTCAGGAAAATTAATGCTAACTCCGTATGATTTTGAGCTTAAATCAGAAGAAATCTGGTTAACGCTATCAATACGATACCCAATTTCAGTAACTGAAGCAGACATTTTAGCTGAGTTGAACCAGCATCTTCCTCTGAATAGCGTGATTGATGTTAGTAGAAGGATGCCTTCAACAAGCTTTCCAAAGGATCACCTAATGTTAAAGATAATGCAAGAGGTTTATGAGGCTTGTACTGGATTAGATGGAACGCCAGTTACTACTACTGGTGCCACATATGCTCGAACAATGCCGAATATTATTGCTTTTGGACCTTCATTTCCTGGACAAAAAGGCATAGCCCATAATAAAGATGAGTACATGGATTTGACAGACTTAATGAAAAATATGCAAATCTATGCGTTAACGATTGCTGAATTAGCAAAATAAAAAAACTGCTCACTACATTTTATTTTAGATGTAGTGAGCAGTTTTTTGCTGGACTAGAAGCAAATTAGACTTTAGTTGGATTCTAAAGGTTACAGCCTATGATATTCTTTTAAATAGATTGAAAGAAGGAGCGAGATAAAAATGAAGAAAAATTTAACAAGCTTTCCTTTGAAAATAATAGCGATTGTGGCAATGACGCTAAATCATATAGGACAGGCATTTCACTTAGGAGATTACTCAGAAGTGTTATTTTTTGGTACAGAGTTTATTGGGAAATTAACTTTTCCAATTATGGCGTATTTATTAGTAGAGGGAGCATATTATACACGTAGTAAATGGAAATATGCAGGTCGATTAGCTATCTTTTGGTTGCTTTCGATTTATCCTTTTCACTTAATACATGCTTTTAATAGTGCATTTGGTCCAATAGAATTCGTTAATAATATCTTTTTTACACTTTTAATGGGCTTAATTTTAATCATCTTTTACGAGAAGACTACTAATAAATGGATACATATAGGGTTAGTTGTCCTATTTTCGCTCTTAACGATTATGTCTGACTGGAATTTAATTGGAGTAATCATTATTTTTGGATTTTATCGAATTAAAAATCCAATAGTAAAGAAACTTATTCCTCCTATATATGCAACCGTATTTTTATTTTCATTAATGTTGCTAATATTTATGATTTCTCCATCTTCCGTTCCAGCGTATATCGTAGTATCAGCCTTAGGTATTTTAATGGTGATACCATTATTATTGAAATACAATGGTAAACGAGGGTATTCCCCAACATGGTTAAAATGGGGATTTTATGCCTACTATCCGTTACATTTGCTGGCAATTTTTATAGTGAAGATTTTGTTCTTTTAAAGTGAATAAAGTTAAACCTACGCCAATTTCTATTTTCTAGAAATTGGCGTAGGTTTAGTTATTGAAATTGAGGTAGCCAGTAAGTGTTAAGAATTTTTGCCACAATAAGTGTCACTGCAATGAGACTAACAACAAGTATATGGAATTTTTTATGCATGACGATACTTGCGATAAATTCACGAATCATTGCATTTGGCCAGTAATAAAAAGCTGTTTTTGCACCAATACCTTGAGCTGATAACCCAGCTTTTTTAGCGTAAATCCCAGCACGAAACAAATGGAAATTATTTGTTGAGAAAATTGCTCGATATCCAGTTGGACTTAATTTATCCATAATTTCTTTAGAAAATTGCATATTCTGGAGAGTGTTAACTGAGCGATCTTCTACAAGTGTATCTTCAAACGGAATACCCTTTTCTTCAACCGCATATTTTTGCATAGCTACAGATTCGGCTAAATGTTCATCATCGCCACGGCCGCCAGAAAAAATTATTTTTGGTGGTTCTTGTTTCGCTTTTTGCTTTTCATAAAAGGCAATAGCATGATTGATTCGGTTTGCCAATAGCTTAGGAACTTTGTAGCCATCAATTAAGCCACTACCTAAAACAATAATGTAATCTTTATTCAGCTTTGGACGATAAAAGAGATAAATAAGCGAAGCCGTTAAGAAATTAACAAAAATAAAAGCAAAATAAATTATGACTAAATCAATAAAATGAACTAAAATTTGCAAGATTGCAGGAAGCTGACTATTAATATTTGTAAACGAAAAGATTAAGGTAAATAAAATAGCAATACCAGCAAATAATGTTAGTAAATTAGCAAATCGCTTGCCTTCACGCTGTATCATTAAGCGAGCATTGAAGAAAGCAGCAATCATTAGAATGAATAAGCCAAACAATAAAATAAATATAAAAGCTAGCAAAAGAAAAGCCGTTAAGGTCATTAAAATTGGATTTTGGCTATCAAAGGCTAGATAGGCTATTGAAATACAGCTTGAGAATAAAACCAAATTAAACAAGAAACCATTAATAATTTTACGTCGATCATGCCAATAGGAACTAACAAAAATAACAACTATAGCTAAATTTAGCCAGTAAAAAAACATATACCTACCTCCTAATAAATACGTCTGTCTATTTTATTATAACAAAAAAAGAAGAGCATAAATAAGGAAATGAATGAATTTATAAGAAAAAATAATAAATTAGAGAAATAGTGTGAAAAATCTGATAAAATAGATAAAAAGTAGATAGGGGATTAGGTATGAACATAAAACGATTTGGAACTAAGGTTGAAGATCAAGACTACAAAGTACGCATTGGCGTTTATGCTCTTATTTTTAATCAAGATAAAACGCAACTATTAGTTGTATCACCACCAAATGGTTCTTATTTGTTGCCTGGGGGCGAAATGGAAGGTTTGGAAACACAGGCTGAAACCTTACATCGTGAAGTTATGGAAGAGCTGGGGTTTATTGTTGAGATTGGTATGTATTTAGGCGAAGCTGAAGATTATTACTACTCAACTTTTAGAAAACAATATTATCATAATCCAGGATATTTTTATATGATCGATAGTTGGAAAGAAGAATGTCCACCATTAGAGGATTTCAACCGTCTAGAATGGATGAATACCGAAGTAGCAATTGAGCGATTAAAACGCGGTAGTCATAAATGGGCGATTCAACATTATCTAGAATTAAATAACTAATTAACAAAAAGAAGCTGGGACATAGGTTTTAAAATAGAGAAAACTGTAAGAAATCCATTTTTACAAATGTTGATTTCTTACAGTTTTTTTATTTGTATTTAACAGATTTTTATCCGAAATAGTAGTTTTGCCCACTAACTTTGTTTACTATAAAGTGGATAAAGTTAGATTTCTTGATAAGCAACTGCTTTAACGGTTACGTCAATATTGCCATTAGTTGCTTTAGAATAAGGACAAACAGTATGAGCTTTATCCGCTAATTCTTGAACTTGGCTTAATTCTTTCCCTTCAATGGCTACATCTAATTCAACGCCGATTTTAAAACCATTGTCTGTTGGATCAGCTAGCAATTCAACCGTTGCCGTTACTTGGGATTTTCCAGCAACCTTTTGTTGTCCCATGACTAATTCTAAGGCTGAATTAAAGCAAGCACTATATCCTAGAGCAAATAATTGTTCAGGATTGCTTCCTTGTCCTTTTCCGCCCATTTCTTTAGGTGTAGATACATTGACTGAAAAAGAACCATCAGGTAATTGACTTTTCCCATTACGTCCACCAGTATTAATTGCTTGAGTGTGATATAAAACTTTAGATTCTGTCATATAAAAAATCTCCCTTCAACTTTTGTTAACGTATTCTACCTCTGTTATTCTAACGCATCTAGGAAAGATTTGGCTACTAATGTGCTTGTGAATTCTAAGGATATGCTTGAATGTAATTCATGTTGTTCTACTGAAAAGTAAGGTTTTCATTCGTGCGGAATGTAAATAGAAATTAAAAAAAGTATCCAAATGAAAGAGCTTTGTTGCTATCATTAACCAGATATTGAACGAACTTTATCTTTGTAATCGAGGATTGCTTTTAGCATTTGATAGCTTGGATTAAGAGGATAAATGGGCGATATTCGGTTGTTTATTGATTCAAAAGGCTGCGGAAGTGAAGGATCTTACGATTCAATGGAATCAAACGTTGAAGCAACAAATCTTGTTAAGAGATTTTATGTGGGATCGACAAGTAGCTGGATTAAGCTAGAAAGTAGTAAAGTATGATAAACTAAGTAAAAACCTAAATAAAAGGAGAGAATGCTGATGCCATTTGTTCATATTGAAATGTTAACAGGGCGTACCCCTGAGCAGAAACAGCAATTAGTGAAGGAAGTAACGGAAGCCGTAGTCCGAAATACGGGAGCGCCTAGTGAAAAAATCCATGTGATTATTCGAGAAATGCTGCCAACTGAATATGCTCAGGATGGAGTATTTAAAGGGTAAACTTAATTTCTGTAGCAATCAAGAGTATGTTCTAAAACAATCAGCATACTCTTGACGGGAATCAAAGGAGGTAAGCTATTGTTTGATGACAGTGAAATAATTGAAATTAAAATTTTGCAAATTTTGGACACAGAAGAAAAATGGTGGCAAAGTCTTGAAATTGCCAAACTACTTAATCAGTCAAAATCAACGACTCAAAAATATTTAAAGTTATTAAAGGAAAAAATTTCAACCTTTGATAAAGAGTTAGTAGATATAGAAATAAGTAGTAGCCGAGGAATCTTTTTTACACGAGCGCCATCATTTAATTTACAGTTTCTATATACTGAAATACTCAAAGAGCTCCTATTATATTCGGTTGTTGAAAGTTTTATTTATGATGGAGCATTATCAATCACCCAATTTTCAATGGTTCATTATGTCAGTGTTACATCAATAAGAAGAAAATATACAATCATTCAAGATTATTTAGAAAAATTAGAACTAACAATAAAAAAAGATCAACTTATTGGGGAAGAAAAGCAAATTAGATGGTTCTTAACTCATTTCTTTTGGGAAGTCTACCAAAGTTCAGAGTGGCCCTTTTCCACTATTTCAAAAAATGAGCTAACTACAATTGTCAGAGATATTGAAGACAAGTTCAGTTTGCAATTAATTCCTGAAATGAGAGAACAATTACTTTATTGGTTAGCAGTGAATATCATTCGTACGAATAAAGGGTATAAGTTGCCAATTGATGAAGAAATTGATCTATATTTAAAAGATCATCCTGTTTTTTTTGAGTTTAGGGGAGTAATTAGAGCGAAATTTTATAATCCGATTCGGTCGGAAAAAGAATTTTTGGGGAATGTAGGTGAAGTGCAACATCTCTTTTTTCTATGCACGATTTTCCCAGTTTTAGAAGGGGAGGAAACTCTAAGCACAATTAACTATCAAATGCATAAAAATAAACAGACACAAATGTATGCTGCAACTCAAAGGTGGATCACTATGTATGAAGAGTTATTTGATTCAATTGATGGTGATTTAAAGAAGAATCAAATCGAAAAAAAATTACTACGAATCCATAGTTATTCTTATTTATATAAAATGGGCGATGATCTTTTTCATACTCACGATTATATCGATGATCTTTTTGTGAAATATCCGAATTATTCTAAAAAAATGAATCAATTATATCAACAAATACAACCTTCAAATGAACTGGTTTTAAAAAATCAACAGTATCTAATGAAAGCATATATGTTACTTTGTTATGAAGAATTTGAGATGATAAACTATGAAAAAAATATTCTGATTTGTCTAAGTATTGGTGATGGAAGTACGTATGAAGGGATTATGAAAAATGAACTTAAAACCAAATTTCAAGATAACTATAATTTAAAATTTATTTCTCAAAAAGAAAGTGCGGATATTTGGATTACGAATTTACCAATAACCAATCCTGATGATTCAAAGTATCAAGTGAGTGTAAATAACTATTTTACTAAAAGAGATTATAAGTATATTGAAAATTTCTTTATTGAAATTATTGGGAAAGCGTCTATAGCTGATAACTAGTTATAACAAAATTCAATAATAATAATTATTTTAAAAAAACAAGGACTGCTTCAGTCTCTTGTTTTTTTTTGTTGATAAGTAACGATGCGGGTACGACATTGTTAAATAAAGTTGTTAGTCTTTAAACATAAGCCTGCCTTACTCAAATGAATCAATAAGATACAAAATAGTCTACTTCTAAAAAAAATCAGAATTAAGGTCAAGAAAGACTTAATTCTGAATGTTTCTAGAAGGTAGAACGTTTTATACTGAATGCATAGTAAAAGAAGGAGCGTGTTTAATGTTTACTTTGCCAGATTTATTATTTAAAGGAGTGTCAATGGTTATTTTAATTACATCAATCATGGTGTTTTTTCATTTAGGTTTTTATACCTTATTAGCGCTAATAGGATTAAAAAAGCCGAAAAGAACATATGAGATAAAGTCAGATAAAAATAAGTTTTTATTTATTGTCCCGGCCCATAATGAGGAAAAAGTGATTCAAAATTGTTTAGAGAGTATTTCACGCTTAGACTATGATGCTCAATTAGTGAATGCAGTTATTTTAGCAGATCACTGTGAGGATAGGACAGCTGAAATTGCACGTTCTATAAATAACTATACGGTATATGAGAATACCTATGCTGAGGGAGATGTAAGAGGAAAGCCTCACGTTATTGGAAAATATTTGAAGGAACATAGAGACATATGGTTAAAGTATGATTTTATCGTGTTTTTAGATGCAGATAACTTAGTTTCATCAAATTATTTAAAAGAAATAAATTCCCAGTCTATTGCTCAACCTGAATATATGGTGATTCAAGGTTATTTAGATAGTAAAAATATCGGTGAATCAATGCTGTCTAGAGGATATGCGGCGGCGTACTTTATTACAAATCGAGCAATTCAATATTCAAAGCATTTACTTGGTTGGAATGCCTCTATCGGTGGTACGGGGTTTGCGCTTAGAACAGATTATATTGAGCAATATGGCTGGAATCCTAAAAGTTATACGGAAGATTTTGAGATTCAAGTTGAATTATCAATTGAAGGGAAAAAAAGCACGTGGAATCATTTTGCAAAAGTTTATGATGAAAAACCAAATACTTTAGTTGTAAGCCATGTTCAGCGGACTAGATGGTCACAAGGACATTGGCATATTGCATTTACAAAAACTGGCAAGCAACTACTCTCATTAGTGAAACCACAAGGAATTGTCAGTTGGAGCAATCGCTTAGAAACGCTTATTTATTCTTATTCGATGTTCAGATCAGTCTGGCTCTTGTTTTTATTTATGCTAGTAGCTATTGATGTTAGACTTATTTCTCAACTTCCCTATTTCTTTTCATTTTTCTGGTTTTGGTTAATATTTGAAACAATCAATTATATTGTGATTCCATTTACTTACATCATTCAAGAAGGGAAAGAATACATGGGAAATTTTAATACATCCAAAAAGATTTCAGAATTTTTTCTACTGTGGGTTGGTTATTTTTATTCAACAGCAGTGTATTACTTTGCTCAAATAAAAGGGTTCTTTACTTGGTTTTTACCGCAAAATCATTGGCAAAAGACCGAGCATACAAGTCAAGTTAGTTCGGATGATTTATAAAATCCTAGAAAAGTAAGGATAGAAAGGACACTTATGAAAAAATTCACAGTTATGGTTGTGATTGGAGATGATCAGGAGGCCTTAAAAATGGCTCCAATTATTGACAAGCTAAAGAGAGAGTTTGAAAAATTTAAAGTAAGCATTGTAAGTACAGCAAGTAATAAACCAGCAGTCAAAAAAATCCTAGGGCTGTATCATGTAAAAACGAATATCGATTTGAATGTTAGAAAAAGAAATCAACAATTAAATGAATATATAGTGGCTGTGACTGCAGGAATTACAAAGGCCATTCATCATGAAAAACCTGATTTAGTCTTAGTTCATGGAGATTCTACAACTAGTCTAGGAGCTTCTTTATCGGCTTTTTATCAAAAAATTAGTGTTGGACAGATAGATGCTGGTCTACGCTATGGCAATAAATATAGTTCGTTTCCAGCTGAAATGAATCGACGTTTGACAAGTGTAATTGCTGATTTTCATTTTGTTTCTACAAATTCAGCAAAAGCCAATTTAATAAAAGAAGGCATTCAAGAAAATCATATTTTTATGACAGGAAATACGGTTATCGAAACGTTGCCCAAAACAGTAAAAGAAAAATTTATCTACAATGAAATTTCAATTCATAGCGACAATAGTCTAATTTTACTGTCTCTTGATCAACTAGAGGAAATCAATCCAAAATTAGAGGAACTGTATGCAGCTATTAAACAAGTAGTCGCAAAAAATAGCAAAGTGGAAATTATTTATCCACTGCATTTAAATCCAGTGCTGCGAAATCATGCGATTGATACTCTATCAACTATAGAAAGAATTCATCTAGTAGAGCCTTTAGATGTTGGCAAGTATCACAATTTAATCAATCAAGCCCAATTAGTGCTAACAGATACTAGCAGTATGTATGAAGTTGCTACCAGTTTAAAAACGCCTTTATTGATTATGGCGGCTGACATAGATCATCCTGAAATAATTCATACAGGCGTTGGCAAATTAATTGAGATGAATTCGGTGACAATTACAGAGGAAGTTATGAAATTAATGACAGATACTTTTTATTATGATTCTATGCTTTTAAATGAGGAAGTCTTTACGAATGGACTTGAAAGTGCGAGTGAAAAAATTGTGGAAGTAATAAAAAAACAAATTAGATAAGGAATGGGGAATAAAAAATTATGCAATATTCAAATGAAAAAATTGGAATCGAACTAAAAAGCAATACACAGAATCAGATTAAGCAGAAAAAAGGTCAATTAGCGGTAGTTAATGCTCTATTTTTACTGGCTTTTGTTTCAGTAGTCAGTACATTTATCTATTTGGCCTTTTTTTAAGAGAGAAAGGCAGCAATTCTGAAAAAGTAGTGGTTGTTTATTTAGCTGGCAAGGAGGAAGTAGGATGAGAATAAAGAACCATAATTTTGCCAATGTGTATAGATTCTTATTTTTGCTAGTTTGTGGCTATGGACTGTATCTAAATTCTGGACTAGTAAATGGAAAATTAGAGCTAGGTTATCTATGGTTTTATACAATTTTAAGTAATCTTGTTTGTTTTATCTATTATTTTTATTTAGAAATACAGTCCATTCGAGGGTTTCCTTATCAAGAGACTTCAAGAATGAAGGGTGCTATAACAATGTGTATTACTGTGACACTGGTTGTCTATCATTTTTTACTAGTACCAAATGCTTTTGAAATGAACCCAGAATATACAATTTTTAGTTTGGGAAATCTGATTGTTCATTATATTGTTCCTATATTGGTACTTTTGGATTGGTTACTCTTTGATAAAAAAGGCGTAGGTAAAGTGAACGATCCGATTCTATGGTTACTGTTGCCATTTAGTTATTTTTTAGCTGTATTTATGCGAGCTTTGATTTTAAAAACACCTTTAGTTGGTAAAAGTTTATATCCTTATTATTTTATGGATAGTCAACAAATTGGAACAGCTGGGGTCGCAATCACAATCATTTTTTTAGTACTGTTATTTTTATGTATTGGGTATTGTATTTTTGGAGTGGATTTAGTTCTTTCAAAAAGAGAAATTCTAAAAAAGGGTAAGTTTTTTATTGATTGATTGGATAGTAGAGTGACTTTGATATGGAGGATTTTAACATGACTAAATTTGAATTTTATGAACGTCTATTAAAAGAACTTGAGAATGATTTCTGTTTTTTAAAGGAAAAAATGTATACAGATGAAGAGTATAGTAAAGTAAAAAATTTATTACTGGAAGTTTTTAGGATTGAGCTAACTAGTACTTCCCTAACAGAAGATTGATGCCACTAGTTACTAGTTTCCATTTTGAATTTTACTAATTCAGCTTTTAAGTCAACTTGACCTGAAATTTGGTCATAAATAAGGTGGATTTGACAGTATACTAGATTTTGACTAACAAAAAAATTAGAAGGAGCGAAAAAATGAAAAAACAGAAACAGTCATATACAAAGATTATGAGTTCACTATTAGTAGCAAGTATTTTAGCAGCACCGGTATTGGAGTTAACCAATCCGTTAAAAACGGTATTTGCAGAAACAACGGAGCTGGTAGAAGAAAAAACAGAAACAGATGAAACAGAAGCAGAAAGTCAGGAAGAATCCGAGGAATCTACTCCAATTGAAGCAGAACAAGAGGAGGAGAATCCTGCCGAAATATCAGTTGAACCAGAGGCTGTAGATGTAGAAACATCCTCAAATCCAGTTAAAGCAGCCACTGTTGGAACAAAAGCGGATACAGATCTGATTACAGCGGCTGATTTAGGGAATGAACAATGGTTGATTGATAACGTGCAAAGCCAAACAAGAAAAAAAGTTGGCGTTGATCTAACTTTTGGTGATTTAAAAACAATCACTGATATTAAACTTGAAAGAAGAGATGTAGTTGGAAGTATTCCTACAGAAATAGAGAATTTAAGTAACTTAGTGAACTTGAATTTGAACTCGAACGAAGTGAGTGGAAGTATCCCTGAAGGCATAGGGAATTTAAGCAAATTAACAACTTTAAATTTGGAGAATAATAAATTAAGTGGGAATATTCCTGAGATTCTAGGGAATTTAAGTAATTTAACAATCTTGAATTTGTATAATAATCAACTTGATGGAAACATTCCTGATATTCTGGCGAATTTAAGTAACTTAACCAACTTAGATTTGAGGGGCAATCAACTGAGTGGAGACATTCCTAAAAGTCTCGGAAATTTAAGTAACTTAACGAACTTGAATTTGGGTGGTAATGAATTAAGTGGAAGCATTCCTGAGGAACTGGGGAACTTAAGTAACTTAACGATCTTGAATTTATATTTTAACCAATTGAGTGGAAATATCCCTGAAAGTCTAGCCAATTTAAGTAACTTAAAGACCTTGAGTTTTAATACAAACCAATTGAGTGGAAATGTCCCTGAAAGTCTAGCCAATTTAAGTAACTTAACAAGTTTAGATTTGAGGACAAATAAACTGAGTGGAAGCATTCCTGAGAGTTTAGGGAATTTAACTAACTTAGTAGGCTTATATTTGAGTCACAATCAACTGAGTGGAAGTATTCCCGATAGTCTAGGTAATTTAAGTAATTTAAGTGGATTTAGTGTATATGGTAACCAATTGAGTGGAACCATTCCTGAAAGTCTAGGAAATTTAAGTAACTTAAAGAGTTTAGATATAGGTCGTAATCAATTAAGTGGAACTATTCCATCGAGTCTAGGAAATCTAAATAACTTAGATAGTTTTTTTTTCAGTTATAATAAATTGATTGGCATCATTCCAGAAAATCTTAAATCAATGGAGAAGATTTCTAATAGCGCTGCTTATGATAATCAAGTAACAAGCAATTCAAATGGTCCATTTGATTTTGATAATGGGAAAAATCTTCATTCACTTGGTACATTTATTAATGCTGAAGGTTCCAAATTACAATTGAACTCAAATTCAATTCTCTATTTAAATCCCAAAATGGCTGATTTAAAACCATTCGATAGTGAAAGCGATAGTTATTTCAATATTGGATTATCAAATGGGGAAGAGCTATTTGAAGGCCATATCTATACAATTAAAGACAAAGCAACAGGCGAAGTCAAGTATAGTGGTGAGGCAGATGATTCTGTTGTTTTACCAAATCCAGGTAAGGCCACAACGTATCAAATTATTCTAGATGAAGCAGATAAAAATCCAAATAATATAACAGAAACTAGAGTAACAGTACAGGGGCCAGTAAAAGTAGAATACAAATCAGAAGCAGGGACTGAGATAGCTCCTATTCAACTATTAGAAGGCGAAATTGGGACGCCCTATACAACCAGTGCGCTAGATATCGAAGGGTGGATTTTAAAAGAAACTCCGGCAAATGCGAACGGAACGTATACAGCTACCGAACAAACGGTGACTTATATTTATCAAGCAATACCAACTCCTTATAATACATTCACGAATGGCTACTGGAGAGATTATGGGTTTATTCTTGAAGGACGTGCTGGAATTGACACAGAGAAATTTAGCGCCGAAGATTCAGTCACGAAAAAAGTAGAAATGTTAGATAATACTGGAACTATTGTGAAAACATGGGATGCACAAAATACAAACTGGTATGACGCGACTACCTACGATGGCTATCAAGTGATTTTAACAACTGCTGATATGGCGACGTTAGCTGCTGGAAATTACACATTCCAAGTAGAAGTGACTTTAAAGAATGGTGACAAATATGTTGAAGCTATTCAAGAAGGAAGTTCAGCCTTGGGATTTATTGGTGAAGAAAGTCAAACGATTGCTGGTTTAGAAAATGGTATAGCTAACTCAAATGAGGTTGCTTTTAGTACAAATGGTCGCAATGTGATGCAAATGAATATAGCTTCCTCGACTGCAGCATTTAATAAAATTACCCAATATACAAGTGAGGCAGGAACGACCATCATTGATGGCTGGGTTGCAGAAACCAGCTTTAACTTTGCCGATACCCATACAAAAGAACTTGTGATTGAGAATGCTGAAGGAACAGAAGTCTATCGTGAGATAGCTCCTACATGGGATATTACAGAAACATTTGGTATTACAGTCAACGATGAATGGAAACGTGCAGGATTCCAAGCCGATATTCCACAATTACATGATGTAAGTGAAAATAAAGCGTATATCGTAGTAAAAAATGAAGATGGAACAGATATTAGTAAAACACAAATTAAATAAGCAAAATAGAGTGTGAGTAGGATAGAACTCTATCTTCCAAAGAAAAAAGGTGGGAAACTAGAAAAATCTAGTTTCTCACCTTTTTTCACTACTTAAATCTATCAAAAATTAAAATGCAAATTTTTCAATGGCAACCGCAACGCCGTCATTAACGTTCGTTTCAGTGACATAGGTACTAATTGCTTTCACAGAATCAACAGCATTTCCCATCGCAATCGCATAATGAGCATATTCTAACATGGCTAAATCATTTTCATTATCTCCAATAGCCATGACATTTTCAGCAGGGATATTTAAACTTTTCGCTAAATCAGCAACAGCATTTCCTTTGTTGGCTTTCTTATTTAAGATTTCAAAGTAAAAATCAGTACTTTTAATTAACGTATATTTGTCGTAATAACTAGGATCTATTTGAGCAATTCCATGATCTAAAATCTCAGGTTTATCAATCATCATCATTTTACTGATTTCCATTGTCTGATCCATTTCTTCAACAGCCCGATATTTTAAAGGAATACTTACTAAAGTAGCTTCATGAACCGTATATTCACTAATATCTTTATTTGCAGTGTAAAGGTGATCCATATCAAATGTTTGAAAATGAACGCCGATTTTACGACTTAAAGCTTCCAATTCTAAGAAATCTGAATAACCTAATGTATGATGGACAATCGCATGACCATCATGAGTACTTTGGACAAGGGCGCCATTATACGTGATACAGAAATCGCCTTCCTCTTGTAAGTTCAATTCTTCTAAAAATTTAGTTACCCCAACTAATGGGCGACCCGTGCATAAAACAATTTTAATGCCTTTTTCTTTAGCTTTTAATAACGTTTCCTTTACAAACGGGCTGATTTTACTTTCAGGTGTTAACAAGGTTCCATCCAAATCAATGGCAATTAATTCAATACTCATACTGTCAAATTCCTCCTAGTTGTTTTTTGGCTCCGTAATGGCTCCATTATTAATATAGTGCGTAAACTCTTCAAAAATAGATTCAAAGAGATTAACTTCTGTTTGTTGGGCAAGAGGGGCTAAAATTTCTTTTGGAAAATAAAAACGCTCATCGCCACGGGCTTTTCCTGTAATCGCAGCTACAATGTCACTAGCTTTGGAAAGTTCAATAAAACTACCATCAGCTTGAACAAGTTCAATTTGAGTTCTTGTATTGACAGTTTTTGGTCGATAGAAGTCATATGGTAAATCATAACTATTATTTAACGCCGTGTAATAGTCTGTATCATAGCCAGCAGCTGTAATTAATGCCTTCATTTTTTCAATAATTTCTAAATCAGTATCTAAATTAAAAGAAACCGACTTAAATGGATGTCGATCTAAGAAACGCCCCGCTAAATCACTTAAAACAGAATCATTTTCTTCTCGCCATTTAGTGAAATAAGTAGTAAGCGTTCCATCATCAAGTTTTAGATAGTCTTTTAAAGTGACCTTATTTTCAAAGAAAGGAATTAACGAAGCTACCGAATGCTGAAACTTGTAATCAGGATCTAAATAAAGTTCCTTCGCCCGCTTTAGCAAATGGTTTAAAATAACTTCCATTCCACGAGATACTGGATGAAAATAAACTTGCATATACATTTGATAGCGGCTGACAATGTAATCTTCCACTGCATGCATACCAGAGACTTGAAAAGAAATTCCTTCTTTGTAAGGACGGATGACACGCAAAATTCGTGTTAAATCAAATGTTCCATAATTCACCCCGGTAAAATACGCATCGCGTAACAAATAATCCATTCGATCAGCATCAATTTGGCTAGAAATTAATTGCACAACTTGAGGATTGGGATACGTTTTTTGAATCACACTAGCAACTTTTTCTGGGAAATCATAGCTGACTTGACGTAAAATACGGTTTACCTCAGTCTCTTCAGAAGTAATAATTTCTGCAGTAAAGGCTTCATGATCGGTTTCAAAAATCCGTTCAAATGTATGAGAATAAGGTCCATGTCCCATATCGTGAAGCAACGCTGCACATAAAACAACTAAGCGTTCACTATCATCCCATCCACCATCTCCAGGTGTGACTGTTGCAAAATTACGGGTAAACTTATCACAGATGCGGCGAGCGATTTCATAAACACCAAGAGAATGAGTAAAGCGAGAATGCTCGGCTCCATGAAAGGTAAATAATGCTGTTCCTAGTTGCTTTATCCGACGTAAGCGTTGGAATTCTCGGCTACCAATTAAATCAAGAATCACTTGATGTTGTACATGAATATAATCATGTACGGGGTCACGAAAAACTTTTTCAACTGGTAATAACTGATCTTTGTAAGGGACCAAACTCATTGTAACAACTCCTTATTTAAATTATCTTGTAACATTTGTTCATTTCGTTGAACCATTTTCGTAAAGGCAATCTGATAATCTGTTACTAATTCATCAGTATAGCTTCCAGTTGTAATTTGATTGCCAGCAGTTCGCAAGCTAGTCAAAATCAGTTCTTTAACTTGTTCAACGGTAAGAGTGGTTTCCAATAATTCATCAAGGTTAGCCATTACGTCAGGATCCACTGCTGGGAATTTCCATTTAGTTGCTTCGCCTTTTAAACCAGCCGTATAGAAGCGCTGAATCATTTCTGAACGTTTTTTTTGGTTGCCATTTACACTCATATAAATCATGATGCCAACCCCATTACGCATACGACGTTGAGCAATTCCAGCGAATTTTTTGCCATCAATACTTAAATCAAAATCACCAGGGCAATAAGAATCCACAATTTCATAGGCTTCAATCTGCTTGCCGTAGTCTTTAAAGGCTTGTCGAATCAGCTGTAACATATACTCATAACCAGCATCAATACTGATTTTATGTCCAAGGGATTCAGGTAAAATTAAAGATAGATTTAAAATTCCGCTATCGGCTACAACTGCTAATCCACCAGCATTCCGAACTAAATAATTTTTTTGTTCTTTTTCTAAAGTAGTCAAGCCGTCTTGGAAATAAGGCAATTTTGTATCCATCATGCCTAAAATAACTAATTCCTCAGCTGTCCAAAAATGCAAAGCACCCTTTGCTTGATTCGCACCAACTTGTTTTAATAAGCTATCACCTAAAGCAAAGTGGCTTAAAAATTGATTAGAAAAAGGCATCGATTTGCTATCAAAGAGTTCATACGGTTGTTCATATAAATAATTAACATTAGTCAATTCGGTCATTCTATCGACGTCCTTCATAAGTGTATTGTACATATAACTTGCTAATTTAACATATTTCTAACCTTATTATAGCAAAAAATATACAGAGAAGTCCGGATAATAAATGATTTTAAAAAATTACTAAAAGTTTTGGCAGAATGATTGACCTTTATTTGAGAAAAAGGCTATACTGTTTACAATTGATTCTAGAGAGAACATATGTAAAAGGAGGTTATTTAAGATAGATAAAACGCAACGCTTATTTACTTATGAAGGGTGTTAGGAGGATTAAAATGAAGCACATTGCAAATTTAGCTGGACTAACAGATGCAGACTTTAAACAGATTTATCAAAAAATGTGGGAGATTCGTTTTTTTGATGAAGAGGTAGAACGTCTATTCAAAGCTGGTGAGATTCATGGAACAACACATTTATCTATTGGTCAAGAAGCTACTGCTGTAGGCTCTGGATATTTGTTAGAGAAAACGGATTGGATTACATCGACTCATCGAGGGCATGGACATACGATTGCTAAAGGAACAGATATGACTGCAATGATGGCAGAATTATTTGGTAAAAAAAGTGGAACGAATGGTGGTAAAGGTGGCAGTATGCATATTGCTGAATTAGCGACAGGAAATCTAGGTTCCAATGGAATTGTTGGAGCAGGTTATCCTATTGCCGTTGGCGCGGCTTTAAGCATGCAGATGCAAAATAAAGATGCCATCACCATTTGTTATGCGGGAGATGGCTCTACTAATGAAGGTAGCTTTCATGAAGCCTTAAATCTAGCATCAATTTGGCATTTACCTGTGATTTTCTTTATTGAAAATAATCAATATGGCATGAGTAGTAAAATCGACAAAATGATTAATATTCCTGAGATTTCACTGCGAGCAGCTAGTTATGGATTTCCTGGTGTCACTATTGATGGCAATGATTTAGTCGCCGTTATCGATGCAACCTATACAGCTATTCAACGCGGGAAGTCTGGTGCTGGTCCTACTTTAATCGAAGCTTTAACTTATCGTTTTAAAGGGCACTCTAAGTCTGATCAACGACTGTATCGAAGTAAAACGGAGGAAGATGAGTGGCAAGAACAGCGAGACCCTTTAAAACTAACTAGCAAGTTGTTAATTGAATCTGGTGCGGCAACTAAAATAGAACTGATAGAAATTGAACAAAGTGCTTTAAAAAATGTTCAACAAGCCACTGCAACAGCTCGTAACAGCGAAGATGTTACCTTAGCCGATTTAACGACACATGTTTATGCGGATTCAAAGGAGGCTCATAGATGAGAGAGATTACTTATATTGAAGCAGTTAATGAAGCTTTAGATGAAGCATTGGCAGAAGATGAAGCTGTCTTTTTATTAGGAGAAGATATAGGTGTTTATGGAGGTGGATTTGGTGCGACGAAAGGATTAGTTGAAAAATACGGTGAACAGCGAATTCGTTCTACACCAATTTCAGAAAGTGCCATTGCAGGAGCGGCAGTTGGGGCAGCAATTACTGGAATGCGTCCGATTATTGAATTACAATTTTCTGATTTTATTACAATAGCTATGGATCAGTTAGTCAATCAAGCAGCTAAAATTCATTATATGTATGGTGGAAAAGCGAAGGTCCCTATGGTGATGCGCACAGCTGGTGGTTCAGGAACCGGAGCGGCCGCTCAGCATTCCCAAAGCCTAGAAAATTGGACAGCCCATATTCCAGGTTTAAAAGTTGTTCAACCGGCAACTGCTTATGATGCAAAAGGTTTGCTTCATGCAGCGATTGAAGATGATAATCCAGTGATGTTTTACGAGCATAAATTATGTTATCAGACAACCTCAGAAGTTCCAATTGGTAAATACATTATTCCATTAGGTGTTGCGAACATTAAACAAGTAGGAACTGATTGTACCGTTGTAGCAACAGGAATTATGGTTCATAAAACAATGGAAGTTGCTAAAAAATTAGCTAAAGAAGGCATTTCAGTTGAAGTCATCGATCCTCGGACGTTGGTTCCATTAGACAGTGAAACGATTATTCAATCTGTTAAAAAAACGGGACGTTTAGTCGTAGTTCATGAAGCGGTGAAGCGGAGTGGATTTGGTGGAGAAGTAGTAAGTTTAGTTGCTGAAAGTGACGCTTTTTATCATTTAAAAGCACCTATTAAGCGGTTAGGTGGAGTGGCGATTCCAATGCCTTATCAAAAAGAATTAGAAAAACATGCAATTCCACAAGTTGAAGAAATTACCCAAGCAATCTATGAAGTAATGACTAGTAATGTAACTATAACTAAATAACTTTAAAAGGATTTGGATACGTGAAATTTACAGAAGATCGACGTAAAATTTTAAAAGTAGCAACAATGTATTATACAGATGGATTAACTCAAGCTGAGATTGCTGAAAAAATTGGTATTTCAAGACCAGTGATTTCAAAACTATTGAGAGAAGCTAGGGAACTGGGGATTGTTGAAATTTATATAAAAGATGAAAATGCCTGCTCGATTTCATTGGCATTAAACATTGAGACGGATTTTGCTTTAAAAGATGTAATTGTTGTCCCGACTACAAAGGAATTTTCTAAAAGTGTGATAAAGAAAAGCGTGGCTCGTGCTGCGGCTTCTTACATTACAAATCAATTAACTAAGGTAGAAAATTTGGGCTTATCTTGGGGAACAACAATTGCTGAAGTAATTGATGAGATGCCGTATTTATCCTATCCTAACTTGACAATCCATCCTTTAGTTGGTGGAGTAGCTAGCCGTCACTTATTCTTAGATGCCAATCATTTAGCCTTTCTATTATCTGAAAAATTATCGGCTAATTGCCGGTACTTATATGCACCAGCCTTAGCTGAAAGTTTAGCTTTAAAAAAGATTTTAGAAACATCAATCTTAACAACCAGTGTCCTTCAGCAAGCTAAAAATGTTGATTTAGCATTAATTGGTGTCGGCAACCCAACGAATTCCAGTACATGGGAAGATCTTGCTTACATTGATTCAAATGAGTTGGAAAAATTACAGGCGTTACATGTTGTTGGGGATGCAGTTGCCTCCTTTTTTGATGAAAAAGGGCAGCCTCTTCAAACAGATTTGACGGAACGTTTAATGGGCGTTACTATTGAAGAGTTAAAACAAGTCAAGAACGTTGTAGCAGTAGCCACAGGTAGTGAAAAATGTGGGAGTATTCGAGCATTATTATTAGCAGGAGTCATAGATACCTTAGTGATAGATCAAGAGATTGCAGAAGGCTTATGCCGAGATAAGTAATGGAAGAGGAGTGAAGAAATGGATTTAAAAGCTGGGACAGATGTAAAAATTCATCTGACAACGCAAGTAAGCCAATATGGAACCCCGGAACAACATGTTTTTGATGTGATGGGACAAATGGTGCAAATGGGATCAGGATTGTATTTGCGTTATATAGAAATTGAAGAGGGGCAAGAAATTCCAGTTACCATTAAAGTTGAAGCTGATGGAACGCTAACTTTAATTCGTGCAGGAGCAACCAGAACACGTTTAAGATTTGGGATGGGTGAACGTTATGTAACTAATTATACGACTCCACAAGGCGTAATTGCATTAGAAACAGTGACCCATAAAATGCAAGTTAGCCTAAAAGAGAAACCCTTTTCAGGTGAGATTGATATTAACTATGATTTATATTTAGGTGAAGAAAAATTAGGAGAATATAAATTACAATTGCTTTTTACTGCCTAAATATTGTATGATAAAGAGTAGACTGTTGAAAGGACGTGGCAAACGTGGAATTGAAACAATTTGACGGTATGAAAAAAGAAGAATTGTCAATGATTGAAGTAGCTCATGCCATTTTAGAAGAAAAAGGAGATGTCATGGAATTTTCTGATGTAACAACAGCCATTCAGAAATACTTAGGCATTACCGCTGGCAAAATGAAAAAAAATACACCCCAATTTTATACAGATTTAAATATTGATGGAAGCTTTATTTCTCTAGGTGAAAATCGCTGGGGTTTACGTTCATGGTTCCCAATTGATTCAATTGATGAAGAAGTATCTCACTCAAATGATGAAGAAGATGAGGTTCCACGTCGTAAGAAGCGTAAGAAAGTTAGTGCTTTTGTTCCCGATGGCGACGATGTAATTGACTATAATGATGACGATCCAGAAGATGAGGATGTTGTTTTAGTTGATGAAGAAGGCGTTGTAATTGATGATGACGAAGAAGAAGTTGAACAATATAAATCTGATTTAACTGAACTTGGTGCGGATGAAGATGAAGAAGATGACTTGCCAGACGGCATTGAAGGCTCATTAACCTTAATCGATGAAGATGATGACGAAGATGATGATTACACTGAAGACGAAGATGAAACAATCTAATCTTTAATTTCAATCATATATCTATTTCTATCGTTATTTTATATGGAAATTAAAAGAAAAAAATAAATATCTTGACGAGTGCGTCATTAGATTGTATTATCTTTATTGGGCTCCCTAAAGAGAAATCTTAAAGGACCGATAAGATAAAATGATATCTAAGCTCCCTATTCATTAGTGAATGGGGAGCTTTGTTTTGTTTTTTTAGCAGATGAAACCCAGATAAACCAGCGGGGAATTAAAAAACATCTTAAAAATCAGATGTTGCTTTAAGTGCCAAACGAAATCTATCAGTAATTGTTATTTATTTTTAGATTGAGGAGCTTAAGTTTTTGATTACTTAAAAATTTAACGAAAAAGGGAGTGAAAGCAACAAGTTTGATACTGGTTTGTCAATAAACAATTAATTTATTGATTTTAATGAAACACAACACTAAAAAAGAAGGAGTTCGATTTAATGACCAAGTATATTTTTGTAACAGGCGGCGTTGTATCTTCAATAGGAAAGGGCATTGTGGCAGCTTCTTTAGGCCGATTGCTGAAAAATCGTGGATTAAAGGTAACCATTCAAAAATTTGATCCATACATTAACGTTGATCCAGGTACAATGAGTCCTTATCAACATGGGGAAGTTTTTGTAACCGATGATGGTGCGGAAACTGATTTAGATTTAGGTCATTATGAACGTTTTATTGATATCAATTTAAATAAATATTCAAATGTAACCACAGGAAAAGTGTACTCTGAAGTGTTACGTAAAGAACGTAAAGGGGAGTATCTAGGCGCAACGGTTCAAGTTATTCCTCACATCACGAATGAAATCAAAGAAAAAATTATGCGTGCTGCCCAAACAACAGATGCGGATATTATTATCACAGAAGTTGGTGGAACGGTTGGGGATATTGAATCATTGCCATTTTTAGAAGCATTGCGTCAAATGAAAGCTGATGTTGGTTCTGAAAATGTGATGTATATTCACACAACATTAATTCCATATTTAAAAGCCGCTGGTGAAATGAAAACTAAACCAACTCAACATAGCGTGAAAGAGCTACGTAGTTTGGGGATTCAACCAAATATTTTAGTAGTTCGTACTGAAAAACCAGTAGCACAAAATGTGAAAGACAAACTAGCTTCATTCTGTGATGTCAATCCTGAAGCAGTTATTGAGTCTCGTGATGTAGAAACACTTTATTCAATTCCATTGGCCCTACAAGCTCAAGGAATGGATCAAATCGTCTGCGATCATTTGAAAATAGATGCCCCTGTTGCGGATATGACGGAATGGATTCAATTGGAAGAAAAAGTATTGAGCTTGAAGAAAACAACAAGAATTGCGTTAGTTGGGAAATACGTTGAGTTACCAGATGCGTATTTATCAGTAGTTGAAGCTTTGAAACATGCTGGATTTACCTATGATTCTGATATTGAGATTGACTGGGTGAATGCAGAACACGTGACAACGGAAAACGTTGCTAGCTTATTAAAAACTGCAGATGGAATCTTAGTTCCAGGTGGATTTGGTGATCGAGGGTTAGAAGGAAAAATTGCAGCGATTCAATATGCCCGCGAAAGTAAAGTACCATTTTTAGGCATCTGTCTAGGAATGCAATTGGCTTGTGTTGAGTTTGCTCGTAATGTTGTTGGATTAGAAGATGCAGATTCTGCTGAAACGAAACCGGATTGCCAAAATAATATTATTGATTTAATGAGCGACCAAGAAAATGTTGAAAATCTTGGTGGAACGTTACGTTTAGGATTGTATCCATGTCAATTAACTCCAGGCTCTGTTGCCGCAAAAGCCTATGATAATGCTGAAGTGGTTGAAGAACGTCATCGTCATCGCTACGAATTTAACAATGATTACCGTCAACAATTAACAGATGCAGGGTTAGTATTCTCTGGTTTATCACCAGATGGTCGTTTAGTTGAGATTGTTGAACTTGAAGATCATCCATTTTATGTTGCGTGTCAATTCCATCCAGAATTAATTTCACGTCCAACACGTCCCCAAAAATTATTTAAAGCTTTTGTTGGTGCAACATTAGCTAAATAAAATTAGTAAAAAGTTGTTTAGACTCAGAAAAACTCACTTTTTTGAATCTAAACACTTTTTATTTTACATAGAAGTCTTTGAAATAAAGTCAAATTGCATTATTAGAAGATTAAGTTTCTAAATGAGCTATTGTATTTTTCTGATTTCTTTTCTATTATGGTAGTAGGTTGAGTCTAATGAATTAAACTTAATTAAAAAACCCTAGTAAACTATTTAGTTTGCTAGTCGGTTAAAAAAGCCTAAAAATGAAAACGAAAGATGTTTCATTTTTACGATCTATCTTTTAAGTAGACTATATAAAGTGAGGGTTAAATAAATGAAAAAGTTAATCGTTAACGGCGGTCGTCCGTTGTCTGGAGAGATTACCATCAGTGGCGCAAAAAATAGTACAGTGGCTTTAATACCAGCAGCTATCTTAGCGAATTCGCCAGTTACTTTAGAAGGCGTACCAGATATTCAAGATGTACATTCTCTAATGGAAATACTAGAAATGATGAATGTAAAGGTTGATTTTGATGGTTCAACTTTAGTCATTGATCCAACAGAAATGGTTTCTATTCCAATGCCAAGTGGTAAAATTAAAAGTTTACGAGCTTCCTATTATTTTATGGGTGCTTTATTAACAAAATATGGTCAAGGAGTCGTTGGTTTACCAGGGGGCTGTTTTTTAGGTCCACGTCCAATTGATCAACACATTAAAGGGTTTGAAGCATTAGGAGCAACAGTGGATAATGAGCTAGGTGCCATGTATTTACGAACAGATGAAAAGGGACTAAAAGGTGCACGAGTTTATTTAGATGTGGTTTCAATTGGAGCTACAATTAATTTAATGCTAGCCGCAGTTAAAGCACAGGGCAAAACAGTTATTGAAAATGCTGCTCGTGAACCAGAAATCATTGATGTAGCTACTTTATTAAATAATATGGGTGCTAAAGTTCGTGGTGCTGGAACGGATATTATTCGTATTGAAGGAGTCGAAGAGTTAACAGGCTGTCGTCATACTATTATTCCAGATCGAATTGAAGCAGGAACCTATTTATCAATGGCAGCAGCAATGGGAACCGATATTGTTGTTAAAAATGTAATCTTTGAACATCTAGAAGGCTTAATTGCTAAAATGGAAGAAATGGGTGTGCCGATGGAAATTGGCGAAGATAGTATCCGTGTTTTAGAAGCGAAAGAATTGAAAATGGTCAGCATTAAAACCTTGCCTTATCCAGGATTTGCAACAGATCTACAACAGCCTCTTACACCGCTATTAATTAAAGCACAAGGAGAAGGGACTATTATTGATACTATTTATCCTAAACGTGTGAAACATGTCCCAGAGCTAGCTAGAATGGGCGCTAAGATTCGTGTTGAAAGTGATATGATTTTAATCGAAGGTGCTTCTGAACTAACAGGTGTAGAAGTGGAAGCAAGTGATTTACGTGCGGGGGCTTGTTTAGTGACAGCTGGTTTGATGGCTAAAGGTACTACAACGATTACTGGAGTGGAAAATATTTTACGTGGATACGACCATATTGTTGAAAAATTAACGGCTTTAGGAGCCGATATTCAAATGATTGAAGACGGCCAATAAAGGAGGTAGGATGATGAAAGATTTACTAACATTAGCAGATCTTGAGAAGAAGACGCTGAAAGAAATTTATACATTTGCTAAGGACTTTAAAATTCCCTATTATAGCCAAATGAATAAAAAAGAATTATCCTTAGCCGTTTTACGAGCACAAGAAGAAAAACAAGGTTTTTTTGTAGCCGAAGGCGTTCTTGATATTGTTTCACAGGAAGGTTTTGGTTTTTTACGTCCGATTAACTATACGCCTAGTCAGGAAGATATTTATATATCTGTTTCTCAGATTCGTCGTTTTGGTTTGCGAAATGGGGATAAAATCCAAGGAAAAGCTAGACCACCAAAACCATCTGAACGTTATTATGGTTTAATGCATGTCAACGCTGTGAATGGAAAAAATCCAGAAGAGGCTAAAGAGCGCTCTCATTTCCCAGCATTAACCGCTTTGTATCCAGATCGACAAATTAAACTAGAAACAGAACAAATAAAAATATCTAACCGTTTAATTGATATTTTAGCACCAGTAGGATTTGGACAACGGGGATTAATCGTTGCTCCGCCTAAAGCAGGTAAAACAATTTTACTTAAAGAAATTGCCAATGGTATTACAAAGAATTATCCAGATGCAGAGTTAATTATGCTTTTAATTGATGAGCGTCCTGAAGAAGTGACCGATATCGAACGTAGTGTGAAGGGGGATGTTGTTTCCTCAACCTTCGATCAACAGCCAGAAAATCATGTACGAGTTACCGAATTAGTTCTAGAACGGGCAATGCGCTTAGTTGAGGATAAACGTGATGTGATTATTTTAATGGACAGCATTACTCGTTTAGCTCGAGCCTATAACTTAGTCGTTCCTCCAAGTGGACGCACATTAAGTGGTGGGATTGACCCAGCTGCCTTTTATCGTCCAAAACGTTTCTTTGGTGCTGCACGTAATATTGAAGAAGGCGGCAGTTTAACGATTTTAGCAACAGCATTGGTAGATACAGGTAGCCGAATGGATGATATTATTTACGAAGAATTTAAAGGAACTGGGAATTTAGAGTTACATCTTTCTAGAGAATTAGCTGAACGTCGCATTTTCCCAGCAATTGATATTAAGAAATCAAGTACACGTAAAGAAGAATTATTGATGCCAGGCACTCGCTTGGAAGAAATATGGAAGTTACGTCGTTTGATGGTTGGAGATTCACTAGAGTTTACGGATAAATTTATTAAACTATTACGCAAATCAAAAAACAATGATGAATTTTTCTCTAGTTTTAGTGAAGAAGCTTTCGGGCGTGGTCGAGTGAATCGAGTACCTCGAAAATAAATATCTGCTAGAGTAGATAAAAGCATTGCAATCCCAATAAGAACATGATATTATTTTAATGTTGTCGTACAGACAAAAATAACTCTGTTTCAGCAAATGAATCAGGGCAAAGGAGCGAAAAGACTATGAAACAAGGAATTCATCCAGAATACAATCCAGTAGTTTTCATGGATACAACAACAGGTTTTAAATTCTTATCTGGTTCTACTAAGTACTCAGAAGAAACTGTTGAATGGGAAGATGGTCAAACATACCCATTAATCCGTGTCGAAATTACATCTGATTCTCATCCATTCTATACTGGGCGTCAAAAATTCACCCAAGCAGATGGCCGTGTGGATCGTTTCAACAAAAAATACGGTATCAAAGACACAAACGCTGCAGAGTAATCTCAGCTTAAAAAAACACTTAAATCATTGTGTAAACAATGGATTAAGTGTTTTTTTGTTTTGTATCGAAGAATAAAGTGACTAGCTTTCACTATAAACAGTACAGATATAGTTTATATTTGTTCAATTACAGGTTTAATGAATTAAATAAGACTACTAAATGGCGAGGAACAATTATCATGAAAGAATTATTTGAAATTCAATCATTTCCCTCTATATAACTAGACTTCAACTAACATAAGAATGAAAACTAATGATCTTAAAGTTAGGATAAAATCATTAGTTTTCCACTAGCCTAACTACTTTCTTCTAATCCATATTCAGCCAGTATTTTTTTTGAATAAGGTAATGAGTGCTTCTCAAGTAAAACTTGGAAAAAGTTTAGTTCTTGTTCAGTAGCAGGGATTTTCTCTAAAATATCTATTTGTTTGGCTAATTTTAATTCTTGATTAAAGGTAAAGTTAGTTCCAGCAACATTTAAATGAACAAAGTTACCAGATAGAATTCCCTGAGCTAATTCATAATCTTTACTTAAGTCTTGAAAAAGATAGGTGTTTTGATTTTTAGTTTTAATTTTAACTAATTCCATTATTTGAACATCTCCTTTAATTGTTTTTCAGTCAAAATATGAATATCTTTCCCTTTGGCAATTAGCTCACGAGCTTTTCTTTGTTTGCCACTTAATCCATCGTCACCAACAATTGATAAATCCTGTACACCTTCAACAACATAATCCGTTTTACCAGAGACAGCTGATTTTAAAATGCCACCTTTTTCCACAACTTGCTGCATTAATTGATCTTTATTACTTGTAAAATCACCAGTAAAAACAAATGATTTAGCTAAAAATAAAGGATTATCAATAAGCGTATTTTTCTCAAGAGCATTAATTTCTTTCAAGTTTGATGTCTGAAAACGTTTGACCTTAGCAGAGGGATAACTAAAATATTTGCTCGTTTTAAGTTGATTGAAATCTTTCACATTGATACTAGTTGCATACATGGTTAAATAATCAACAATTGAAAGTTGGTGTAACTCTTTTGTACAGGCAATCAGAAGTGCTCCACAAGCAGTAGCATCAGAAAGTGCATCATGATGAGAATCTAAGGCTACATTGAATCGTTGACAGCGTTCCTTTAAACCATTGGGAATTCCTTCGCCAGCACAAGCTTTAGTACTGTATGGGATTGAGTCAAAATAAGCAAAATCAATTGATTCTATTTGATAGTGAGCTAAAGTTTCAGCTAAGACAGACATATCAAACTGCGCGTTATGAGCCGCAATATAGTGGCTTTCTTGAAGTAATCGTTTAATTTCAGGCCAAATCAGTGGGAAATCAGGGGATGTACTAGTATCTTGACTAGAAAGACCATGAATTTCAGTATTTTTAAGGGAATAGCGATTGTTAGGTGGCTGAATGAGCCAACTATAGCTAGCAACAATCTCAAGATCTTTAATCAAACACATTCCTAACGAACAAGCAGAGTAGTTATTATTCGTTGCCGTTTCAAAATCAATCGTAGCAACATCATATTTTTTATTAATAGACATTTAGACACCTCATTTAGTTGAACGTTCATTTATCAAATAATAGAGAAAAAATAGCTGATAATCAACGTATTAATACATCTATCATACCTTATCTAGGTGAAAAAGTTAACGAAATATTTTCCTTAACCGAAAACGGATCTAGTATATTAGTGGGAATCATTTTCCAAATTTGTTATGATAGCCTTAAATTAAGAGAGAAGGGATTAAGATGATGTATAAAATAAAGTTTCATTTAAGCGATGGAAATGAAATTACGGTTGATGATATTGTAGCGAAAAATCCAGAAGAGGCTTGGCGTGAAGTTTGTCAAGAAGACGAAGCGGGTTATTTGATTAAGGTAGAAACTAAGGAAACGATTCATCGGGTATTTAAAGGGCATTTAGTTAGTATTGAAACGAAGGACAAAAGCGCATCCTCTAGAAAAAATACAGAAACAGCCATGACGGCGATTGATGCACTGTCTAATATGGGATTGTAAGGTAATTCTTAGCCATTGATTTCAGTTAAAATGAAAATTAATTAAATAGTTGGTTAGGGCTATTCTAATGCCACTTAATAATAGGGGTGTTAGAATAGTTTTTTTTGTATTTTTTTCTAAAAAAAATGCAAGTAGATTCTTAATGAACTAACAGACAATCCTTATTTATATTGATAAACTAGAATTGAGCGTGTATAGTAAATGATTGAGTTTAGTTATTTAATGAACTGTTGTTATAAAATGTAATGACTCCTTTTTTAAGAGAAATAGAGCCAAACAGTGTAGAAAGGAGCGATATTTATAGTTCAAGTATTTAAAGTTATCAGCTTTGTTTTTTCAAATATTTCAATCTTAGTATTTGGTTATTATTTATTATCAAAATTAACCAAAAGTACCCTTGATTTTGACAGTCCTCTTAGACTTAAATTATTATACGGTGTTGCCGGAGGTCTTTTTAGTTTAATTTTAATGAATTTTTCTGTTTTAATTGATCAAATTGTGATTGTTGATTTAAGGTTAGTTCCAGTTATTATTAATAGTTTCTTTTTTGGTGGGTTGCCAGCCTTTATTACTGGAATAATTATTACCGTTGGTCGGTTAATTTTTGGCAATCGAACAGATGTCTATATTTATTCGTACCTCTATGCTGTTATTAGTATTAGTCAATTGCTTCTAATGCCCGTTCTAAAATATTATAGTGGAACCAAACGATTGATAATTATTTTTCTTAGTGTCATTATTCCAACCGTATTTACTATTACATGTATTTTAGATAGTGTTTATTTTTTTGAGACAATTGTGATTGTGATTTATATGATTTTGGGAACAATTATTTGCCATTATTTAATTTTAGAATTGCAGAGAAGTCAGAAAAATTTTATTTATTTTGAAAAAATGTCTAAGATAGATTTTTTAACTGGACTTCCAAATCGTTTTTCTTATGATAAGAATAGTGAACGTTTATTCAAAAGCCTGGATCAGCCAGTTGTTTGGCTCTTTTTATTAGATATTAATCATTTTAAGCCAATTAATGATACCTATGGTCATGATATTGGGGATCTAACATTAAAGTTGTTTTCAGCAAAATTAAATCTGCAACCTTATATAAAGAACCATATTTATCGGCTAGGTGGCGATGAATTTGCAATCCTTCTAACGGACTATTCAAAAGAAGAGATTGTTCAAATTGCTGAAAATATTCGTAAAAAAATTCTAGAAATTGATATTCAAGTTGAAGGACAAAAAATTGATATTTCGGCTTCAATTGGAATTAGTAATTCTCAAAAAGTATCTTCACCAGTAGAGCTATATAAATTCGCAGATATTCAACTGTATGAAGATAAAGAAAAATATCGAACTGCATATTATAAGAACTCAACTTTGAACTAACGAAGTTGAGTTTTTTCTTATTTGTACAAAAATTTAAGGATCTTTAATTAGTTATTTTATGATAGATAAGCTAAAATAAAGAACATGATCGCATTCTCAAAAATAGAAAGGTTGAATTTAAATGACGAAAAAAATTAATGTTGGAGTCGTATTTGGTGGAAAATCAACGGAATATGAGGTGTCTCTACAGTCAGCAAAAAACATTTTGGAAACACTAGATTCTGAAACCTATCAAGTTCATTTATTTGCTTTTTCCAATGAAGGTCAATTATTAAATTTGAAAGATTCAACTACCTTGCTTACAGAAGAAATTCAACCAAATGAGTCATTAAGTGGAGTTAGTTTAAGTCACTTAATTGATACAAAAGTTGCGTTAGATCAACAAGAAATTGATGTTTTTTTCCCAATTCTACATGGAAATCTTGGAGAAGATGGTAGCTTGCAAGGATTTTTTAGAATGCTGAACAAACCCTTTGTTGGCAGTAGTGTTTTAAGTTCAGCACTTTGTATGGACAAAGATTTTAGTAAACAAATTTTTAATTATAATGAATTTAAAACAGCTAAAAGTTTGACAGTGAGGCTAGAAGACAATCGTGAAGCCTTAGTTGAAAAAGTTGTTGCAACGCTTGGCTTTCCCGTTTTTATTAAACCAGCTAACCAGGGTTCTTCTATTGGAGTGAGCCGTGCAAAAGATCCAATAAGTTTTGAGGTAGGCATTGCTGAAGGATTTAAATTTGATAACAAATTAATTATTGAAGAAGAGATTGTTGGAAAAGAAGTAGAATGTGCGGTTTTAGGAAACGAAAAACCTATTGCTTCGGGGCTTGGTAGTATTGCGACAGATAACTCTAAGTTTTATACTTATGAAGAAAAATATCTTGATGAAAGTGGAGCAATTTTGGAGATCCCAGCTAAAATATCTGACTCTTTAACTAAAGAAATTCAAAAACAAGCCTTAGCAGCATATCAACTTATGGAATGTAAAGGATTGGCTCGGGTTGATTTTTTTCTAACAGCAGACAACCAAATTTATTTAAATGAAATCAATACGTTACCTGGTTTTACAAATATTAGTATGTATCCTCAACTGTGGAAAAATGCAGGACTTGCATATAGCGAACTAATTGAAACCTTATTAACTTTAGCGATAGAAGAATTTCAACGAGAAGAAAAACTTCAACGAAAAGTTAATTTGGAGTAGGAACAATCAGATGGAAAATGAATTAAGAAAAGCAATTGACTTACGTAAGAATGGAGATAACCAAAGACCCATTGACCAATTAAAACAGTTAGCTCAGCTCTATCTTGAACATGCTGAAATTCAGTATCAATGTGCTTGGAATCATGATGTTATAGCTTTAGAAAAAGAGGCTATCCCATTTTATGAGAAGGCTATTCAACTAAAAGGGTTGACCAGGATAGATTTACAAGGTGCTTACTTAGGCTTGGGGAGTACCTATCGAACAATTGGAGCCTATGAAGAATCAGAAGCCTTATTGTTACTGGCGATTACTGAATTTCCTGAAAACAAAGTGTATTCAGTTTTTCTAGCAATGACTTACTATAATTTAGGGAAACATTTCAAAGCAATGGAAGGGTTATTAACAATTATTAGCCAAACAATCAATGGTCCAAATCTTCAAGAATATCAGACGGCTATTGCTTTTTATACAGATAAATTAGATCACGTTTGGTAATGTAAACTAAAAAGTTCTTAATTTCTATCAAGTTCTTTGGAATTAAGAATTTTTTAGCTTGTCAGAAATTTTTTTAACGATTAAAATTAACCTAATACTAGATTTAAAGAAAGTTGTTGGCAATTAAACTCTTTATTAAGTTTTTAAATAGTAGACCAATAAACCTGTTTATAATGACCGAATAACCTATTTCAATTCAAACGAAAGGAATGATGAAGGATGTTAAAAATCGAGCGTATGTTTGCAATTTTAATTCGATTGTTACATAAAAAAATCATTACAGCGGAGGAGTTAGCACTAGAATTTAATGTTAGTAAACGAACAATCTATCGTGATATGGATTCATTGTCATTTGCTGGAATTCCTGTCGTATCATTACCAGGAAACAAAGGTGGTTTTACCTTGATGGAGAATTACCAATTAACTCATTTTACTTTTACGGAAGCTGAAAAAATGAGCTTGCTAACGGGATTGAAAATGCAAGAAGAATTGCTTTATGGATTGCATTTATCTGATTTAATGCAAAAAGTAACCTTACTAACAACGGAAGATGCAGTTAATTATGTTCCAATTTCACTATCTGCAGCATCACAACATCCACCAGAAATCGATGCTTTTGTTAAAGCTAATTTAGAAATCATTTTAAAAGCGTTAGATAGTCAAAGCAATCTATTCATAAAATACATTTCTGGGGCTGGGGATATATCAGAACGCAAAATTCAACCACAAGAAGTACGTTTTATTAATGGCAGTTGGTATGTAGACGCTCACTGTTATTTACGAGGTGCAGAGCGCCAATTTAAAATAACACGAATGCTGGCTTTAGAACTTAGCCATTCAAAGAAACAGGCAAAGGAAATCGAGAAAAAATCGACGAAACCCAAAACAATACGAACAAAAGAAAAATCAGTTCTGATTTTTCAAGGAAAGGCATTAGGGCGCTTAGTTGATTATTTTGTTGAAGAAGAATGGCAGGAGTTAGAGGATGGACGAATTCAAGTTGATTTTTTTATAGAACCTCCTTATAATTATATTCCTTTTCTTTTAATGTTTGGTCAAGAGGTTGAAATCATTGAACCTCAATGGTTGTATGATCAGTGGTTAAATGAAGTTCAAGCGATGTTTCATTCAAAAAGATGACAGACAGTTGTCAACTTCCTTTTGGTAAAGTAAAACTAACAAAAGGAGGCAAACACAATGACAAACTATTTAAATGAACTAAAATTATATGGACTTAAAGGACGAGCGAATAATACAAATCCCGTTCCAATTGGTATTCTATGGCAAAAATTTGTGCAAGTAAAACCAGCAGGTGAATGTTATGGAATCTATACTAATTATGAAAGTGATTACACAGGCGATTATGATTTTATTCTGGCGACTCCAACTGAGTTTACAGATGCAGAAGAAGTAAATTTACCTGCAGGAAATTATCTGGTATTCGATGTAGAAGATGGTCAAGAAGGCGTGCTTAAGGTCTGGCAAGAAATTTGGCAGATGTCTCTAAATCGAGTCTATACAAGTGATTTTGAACATTATCAAGCCGACGGACAAGTGAAAATCTATATCGCAGTAAAAGATTAGACGTAAGCTAAAACTATGGTAAAATGAGTGGAAGAAGCTGATTACTAGGGGGGCGTTAATCAAAATGGCAGAAAAGTATCTATGGATGAATCAAGCAATTAAGGATTTGCCAGGAGCAAAACGTTATTATAAAACTGAATGGGATACTGATGTTTTTGCAGTAGCGAATAAAATTTTTGGAATGTTGGGTCAGCCCAAAGGAGAAATGAAGCTACTAACTGTTAAAGGCGAACCAAGTAAGAACGAAGAGCTTAGGGAAATCTATGCCGATATTATTCCCGGTTATCATACAAATAAAACCCATTGGATTTCAATCCGAATTGAGAGTCCAGAAATTACTCAACTCCTTATGGAAAAAACGTTACAGAATGCTTATCATCTTGTTTTTAATAAATTACCTAAAAAAACACAGCAAGCAATTATGGAACAGGAGGAAGAACAATGAAATTAGATATGGTAGGAATTATTGTAGCAGATATGCAGAAATCCTTAGATTTTTATCGAGTTTTAGGTTTTGACTTTCCTTTATCAGCGAATCAAGAAGACTATGTGGAACTAAATCAAGGGGGAATTCGTTTATCTTTTAATACTGAGAAAATGGTAACTCCAATCTTTGGTACACAAGAAACGCCGCAAGGACAACGAATCGAATTAGCTTTTCTATGTGAAAGTGTCGATGAATTAAATCAACTACATGAAAAGAGTGTCAGTAAAGGATATAAAAGTATCAAAGCGCCATGGGATGCTTTTTGGGGACAACGTTATTGTATTTTAGAAGACTGTGATGGAAATCTAATTAGTTTATTCTATCCTTTAAATTAACAGCGAAAGGGCTAAGTAATTAGCTCTTTTTATTTTAGTTTCGTGTAATTTGTAACAATCTCTTTAAAAAAATTCATTCACTTTTTAGCCTTAATAGAAAATTCTTCAAACCGATAAATTTACTTTTTATAAAACTTTCTTTATACTAAGAATAGAATTTGAGTTGGAGGGTTAATAAAATGACAAAACATTATGATTATATTGCCATTGGTGGCGGTAGTGGTGGGATTGCTTCAATCAACCGTGCAGCTAGCTATGGATTTAAATGCGCTTTAATTGAACCAAAAGAACTAGGCGGAACGTGTGTCAATGTTGGCTGTGTTCCTAAAAAAGTTATGTGGTATGGTTCACAAGTAGCAGAAGCAATGAAATTATATGCACCTGATTATGGTTATACAGTTGATGTAAAAGAATTTAATTTTAAAAAATTAATTGAAAGTCGTGAAGCTTATATTGATCGGATTCATCAGTCTTATGATCGTGGTTTAGCGAATAATAAAGTCGATGTCATCAAAGCATATGCAACTTTTGTTGATGAAAAGACACTTGAAGTCAACGGCGAAAAAATTACTGCGGATCATATTTTAATTGCTACAGGTGGTAAGCCAACTTTTCCATCTATTCCAGGAGCAGAATATGGGATTGATTCAGATGGCTTCTTCGCTTTAACAGAATTGCCAAAACGAGTTGCTGTAGTTGGAGCAGGTTATATTGCAGTTGAAGTTGCAGGAGTTTTACATGGATTAGGGAGCGAAACACATCTATTTGTTCGTCGTGATAAACCATTGCGTACCTTCGATCCATATGTGGTTGAAGGTTTAGTTGAATCGATGGCAAAAGATGGTCCAACCTTGCATACAGAGTCGGTTCCTAAAGAAGTCATTAAAAATGTTGATGGCAGCCTAACATTGCAATTGGAAAATGGAACAAGTCAAACGGTTGACACGGTTATTTGGGCAATTGGTCGAACACCTGTAACAGAAACATTAAAATTAGAAAATACAGCTGTGGCTTTAAACGAAAAAGGCTATATTACAGTTGATAAATATCAAAATACAACAGTTGCTGGAATTTATGCAGTTGGAGATATTACTGGACAGCTTGAATTAACCCCAGTAGCAGTGGCGGCAGGTCGTCGTTTGTCTGAACGTTTATTTAATCATAAAAAAGAGGAACATTTAGATTATAACAATATTGCTACCGTTGTATTTAGTCATCCACCAATTGGAACAGTTGGATTAACCGAACCCGCTGCTATTGAAAAATATGGCGCAGATCAAATTAAGGTGTATCAATCCTCATTTACATCAATGTACACAGCAGTCACAGAACATCGTCAGCTATGTCGTATGAAGCTAGTTTGCGCTGGTCCAGAAGAAAAAGTTGTTGGTCTTCATGGAATTGGGTATGGAGTAGATGAAATGATTCAAGGATTTGCAGTAGCAATTAAAATGGGAGCAACAAAAGCTGATTTTGATAATACTGTAGCCATTCATCCAACAGGCGCTGAGGAATTTGTAACTATGCGTTAAAGCAATTAAAACAACTGGCCGTACAGATAGTCTATTTTTCTGGATAGCTAGTTGTTTTTTGTAAAGAAATGGAAATTACTGATAAAATATTCACTATTTTTTCATAGAGGATTGATTATTTGTGTTGATGTTTTTAATTTTTTTCTGATATCTATGTAAAAAGAAATAAATATCACCCTTAAATTCATAGTATAATAAATTTATCATTTCAGTCAGAAGTGATCCAACTTATTATTTTATTGTTGTAGAGTTTTTGCTACATTTAGTCGAAACTCTAAAAAAAACTACTCGTTATTAAGGCCCCTCTGCCTTTTTTTCGAGTAGTTTTTTTATGAATATGTTTTGATAGTTGGAGCTTGATAGTTCTCAAAATACTGAATAATTTCAGCAGGAGTAGTTCCAATGATCATGCCCTTACGACTCTGTTTAGTCATAAAACCAGTGTGTACCATTGTATCAAAATGCTGACTTAAATGAGCATAAAAGCCATTACTATTGAAAATTCCACATGGTTTTTGATGAAGTCCGATTTGTCCCCATGTGAAAGCTTCAAAAAGTTCTTCTAAAGTGCCAGGACCGCCTGGTAACGCAATAAATCCATCTGCAAGTTCCATCATTTTTTCTTTCCGTTGATGCATATTTTCAACAACAATTAATTCAGTTAATTGTTCATGAGCAATTTCCCGATTTTTAAGTAAGACAGGCATTACGCCGATAACGGATCCACCATTTTTTAAAACGGCATCTGCAACAATTCCCATTAATCCTACTTTTGAGCCACCATAAACAAGTTCAATTTCATTTTCAGCAAGATATGCCCCTAAATCTGCTGCATCCTTGGCAAAAATTTCTTGATTTCCACTATTTGACCCACAATAAACGGCAATACGTTTCATTTTTTAGCCTCCTTATAATCTCTAAAATAGTATAGCAGAAACTTCTTTGTTTTTTTAGCAATAATTGTGACAAAAAAAGAAAAAACATTTAAGCCAGCCAGGAGTATAATAAACATATGGTAGTGCTTCTACCAAAACACTCTTAATTATCTTAAGCTATACGTTTTTTAGGGGAAATCGGTACTTAGAGATAAAATTAGTTGATAGAAACTTACAAAGTGAATTCTTTGTAAGTTTCTATTTATTGTCGAGGAATAGAGTACAGATTCATAAAAATGTGTTAAACTAATTTTGCATTCTATAAAATAAAGTAGGCGTTTATTCAAGAGATTGGGGGATGGAATAGATGAAGATGACTATTAAAGATATTGCACGATTATCAGGTGTTTCGATTACAACAGTGTCCCAAATTTTGAATCATAAAGGAGAACGATTTAGTGCCAAAACACGAGAAAAGGTTTTGACAATAGTTGCTGAAAATGATTACAAGGCAGACTATTTTGCTAAAAACATGGTTCATAAACAAACTAAAACAATTGGAATGGTTGTGCCAGATATTACAGATTTATTTTTTTCAAAGTTAATTGAAGGTGTTGAACATTATTTAAATGAATTAGGATTTATGATTTTGTTGTGTAATTCTAATCATAGTAGTGAAAAAGAAACTATTTATATTGATGAACTGCTTCATCGTTCAGTAGATGGGATCATATTAGCAAGCCCAAATCCTATTCATTTAGCTAAATTAATTAATGAAGAGGGAGAGAAAAAAATTCCTTATTTTTTAATTGATAGAGGGATCAATCAACGAGATGAAGGCAAATTGTTAATTAATGAATTTGCTGGGGCGTATCAAGCGATTGAATTTTTGATTAAAGAAGGGCATCAAAAAATTGGTATGTTAGGTAATGAAAGCGGATATTATGAAACTACGGACCGTTTTTCAGGATATCAAAAATGCTTAGAAGATTATGGGTTAGAACAATCTTCTAGTTGGATTGCAAATGAGCCTTTAACGATTAAAGGTGGCTACGAAGGTGCTCAAAAAGTTTTAAAACAAAAAGAAATTACGGCTTTATTTTGTGGAAATGATCAGATGGCAATCGGTGCCTATCGAGGGATTCAAGAGTTGGGACTAAAGATTCCAGATGATATTTCTGTAATAGGTTACGATGGTTTAGAAATTACGGACTATCTTGTACCGGCCTTAACAACTGTTCAGCAACCAATCTATGATATAGGTTATACAGCTGCTAAATTTTTATTAGAAAACATTGGCAATCCTCAAGAAAAAATTCCAAACCAATGCTTTGATACTCAACTATTGAAAAAGAGTAGCACAAAAAAACTTGCGCCAGTAGATAAATAATGCTACGCTTTCTTTGTGAACTTTAGTTTTAAGTTGTTAAAAGAGATGTAATTTTGTTTAGATACAGATAAGTAAAACGTTTTACCTAGATAAAATGAATTCAAGGAGTGATAAGCAGATGAGAATGGTGGACCTAATTGAGAAAAAACGTGACGGGCATGAACTCACGAATACAGAAATTAACTTTATTGTAACAGGATATACAAATGGGGAAATTCCAGATTACCAGATGAGTGCTTTAGCAATGGCTATTTTCTTTCAAGATATGACAAATGAAGAAATTGCTAACTTAACCTTAGCAATGGCTAATTCAGGTGAAATAATTGATTTATCAGCTATTCATGGTATTAAAGTAGATAAACATTCAACTGGTGGAGTTGGTGATACAACAACGATTGTATTAGCTCCATTGGTAGCAGCTGTGGGTGTACCCGTTGCTAAGATGTCTGGTCGAGGCTTAGGTCACACAGGTGGCACAATTGATAAACTTGAAGCCATTCCTGGTTTTAATGTTGAAATTTCAAATGAAGAGTTTATTGAATTTGTCAATCGCGATAAGGTTGCAGTTATTGGACAATCAGGTGATTTAGCTCCAGCTGATAAAAAATTATATGCTTTGCGTGACGTTACAGGAACTGTCGATTCAATTCCTTTGATAGCTAGCTCTATTATGAGTAAAAAAATTGCAGCGGGGGCAGATGCTATCGTTTTAGATGTAACTACTGGCGATGGTGCCTTCATGAAAAATCAAAAAGATGCTGAACGTTTAGCAAAAACAATGGTGCAAATTGGTAAGTTAGCCAATCGTCAAACAATGGCTATTATTTCGGATATGTCTCAACCACTAGGCTTAGCCATTGGAAATTCATTAGAAATCAAAGAAGCAATTGATGCATTAAATGGGAATGGTCCAGCAGATTTAATGGAGATGGTCTATGTTTTAGGCAGTCAAATGGTTGTCTTAGCTAAAAAAGCTGAAAATTTAGCAGATGCTCGTACTATGTTAGAAGAAGCGATTGTTTCTGGTGCGGCCATTCAAAAATTTAAAGAAATGGTTCAAAATCAAGGTGGCGACAGCACGGTGATTGATCATCCTGAAAAACTGCCACAAGCGGAATATCAGATTGTATTGCCAGCAAAAGAAGCTGGAGTAATCTCAAAAATGGTTGCCGATCAATTAGGAATAGCAGCAATGTTGCTAGGAGCAGGCCGTCGAACAAAAGAAGATCAAATTGATTTTTCAGTAGGTTTGATGTTGCATAAAAAAGTTGGAGACAAGGTTGCTATTGGTGAACCATTAGTGACGGTTTATGCGAATTCAGAAGAGATAGAAGAAGTAAAAAATAAAATTTATGCAAGTATCACAGTGGCTGAAAATGCAGAGGAGCCAATTTTAATTCATCAGATTATTACAGAATAAATAAAAAGGCGTAAGTTCGTGTGAGGCGAAGAACTTACGCTATTTATTTTGCTAAAATAGACAATCAATACCTAATTTCTTTAAGAAATTAATCAGGTGATATTTCTAGAAAACATAAATATTGTTAAAATAGTGTTAATATAGTATGATATTAATTATTAAATGTTATCTATATGATTTTAAGGATGTGAGGCAATTTCACGAGGGGTTAGCAGCTGTTTTAATAGTTGTAAAAAAGTATAAGTATTCATTTGTATTAAAAATAATCAATAGATGAGGAAGAATCCGAGCGTTTATTTTAGGGGTAGAATAAGATAGAAAATCCAATTTGGAGAATCTTGTTTAGGGATTATAAAAATTACTTATGTATATAACTAAATAAAAAAGCTGAAAATATGCTTCATACTTCCAGCTTAATAAAAATGATTTAACCAAAATCAAGGTTGCCGTAAGGTGTAATTGGTGATAATTGAGTAATAATAATTTCTTCAATAGTCATGGGAACTCCTCCTTTTTTAACAGTGTAATTTTAAAATACACCATTAATATTTTGTATTTAATATTTAATACAACTCTATAATATAACATTAAGGTACTATTATGCAAGTATATAAACAATATAATTGAAAGGATATGATTAAATGGGACATTTGGGAGGAAAAATAAAAGAAATTCGTTTGATAAAAGGAATTACACAAAGAGAGCTTGCTGAGGGAATTTGTACACAAGCCACTATTAGTAATTTAGAAAATGAAACGAGTTTACCATCGTTATCGATTTTACTATCGATTGCCGATCGCTTGAATATTGATTTTAGTGAAATTTATGAATATATCGCAATTAATGGGAACAGCTATTCTGAAATATTTAAACGAGTTCGTGTGATGTGTGGACAAAGAAAACATAAAGAAGCCTATGATTTAATTAAAGAAAAAATTGAGTTTGACAAACTTGGAACACCATATGAGTTAAAACAATACTACTACTATATTGGTATTACAAACTTAATTGGTTTCAAAAACTATTCAGATGCTCACTATTATTTTAATTTAGCTTTGTCGACAGTCGTTGGAAAGAACCTAGACTTCTTAGATGTACTGGCAACGAACGGAATAGGTGTTGCTTATTTAATGGATAATGAACTAGAAAAAGCCCGAACTTACTTTGAAAAATCATTGGTTCAGCTAAATGAAATCATCGGGACAAGTAATAGTCTTCAAGATAGTCTTGAAATAACTAAAATTTACTACAATACTGCAAAATTCTATTCAAGTGTTGAAGATTACGAAAAAGCAATTCAACTGTCAACATTGGGAATTGACTTATTGCACCGTGAAAATTTATCTTACTATTTAGATTTTCTTTTATATGAAAAAGGTTTTAATCTAATGAAATTAGGTGAAAAAACAGAAGCTAGTGAATATTATTTCTACGCGGCAGCAATGGCAAAATTAAACAATAATGAACATGCGATTGAGGGCATTAAAGCGGATATGAAAAAATATAAAATTCCAAGCTACAAATATTCATAAACTAATAAAATACATCACTGACAAGGATACTTTCAGTGGTGTATTTTATTTTAAAATAACACCTAGTAGGAAATTAATAGAAGCCTGATTAAGAATTGTAATTTATTGACTGATGTAATTAGATTTAAATTCGTTAAACTAGCCTATCTACTTGAAATAGAGGTAGATAGGACTTACGATGACTCCAGAAGGAAATTAAAGTTAATTTAAAAATCCCTGTAAGCTCATTTTATTGAGTTTACAGGGATTTTGTTAATTGAAATGCGGATTAGTAGTTTTTTCAATACCAATCGTTGTATCGTCGCCATGACCAGGATAAACAACCAAGTTATCTGGCAAAGTGAATAGTTCTGTGTTGATAGATTCGATTAATTGTTGAAAACTAGCATTTGGTAAATCTGTTCGTCCAATACTGCCTTTAAATAAAGCATCGCCAACAACTACAAAATCATCAAAAATAAAACTAACACTACCAATAGAATGGCCAGGAGTTGGGACAACTTTAAATTGAATTCCTTCCAAGTCGTATTTTTGATAGGCTAAATCAAATTCAGCAGGATTGGCAATAACCGATTGACCAAAACGTTCAGATAGATTTAACTCTGGTGAACCTAACCAAGATTGTTCAGCTGGATCAATATAAACAGGAATCTTAAAATGGTTGCGAATGTCTTCAAGGGCACCAATGTGGTCAAAATGTGCATGTGTAAGTAAAATAGCTACAGGAGTAACAGCCAAAGTTGCAATCGTAGCAATGATTTTATCCGCATCATTACCTGGATCAACAACGATACAATTTTTTTGATTTGAGAGGATATAACAATTTTCTTCAATAGTACCAGTCTTAATTCGTATTACCTTCAACATAAATGAATCCACCTTCTTTAATAAGATAAGTAAAGTATAACGGAAAAAGCCTTTTTTGAAAATGGGAAAGACTTCCACTAGATATAAAGTATTTTTAGTTATGATAATAGTATATTTCTAAAAAATTGTTACTTTATGCTAGAAAAAAAGAAATAAACAGGAAAAAAAACCGATATATTTGTGTAGTTATTTAAAAAAAACAATTAAAATGAACAAATTGTGAACAAATGTTTTGACTTTTTTTAGTTTTTTAATTTTATGTAGTCTAAATTAGAGTTGCTATAAAGTAAGAGAAACTCTAGTTTAAAAGGGATTGATGTTTCTTTACCTAAAACCTAATAAAAAAAGAAAGCTAGTTATTTTAAATTATTTACTGTTTTTCTTTTATTTCCTAAATAAAGGAAAAAAATTCAAGAAAAAAAGAGAATTTTATTTTTTTGTCTTTCGATAATAGGGTATTATAGTTGTATCATCCAGTTTTAGTTATATATTCTAATGACAAGTAAACAAGTATGTTTTTAGGATGAAAGAAAAATATATATGGAAATGTTTGATTTTAATATAGTGGTATTCGTTATTTTAATTAATTATGATTCATAACTAAAAAATAGTTATTTAGTAATAATACATATAATTATCGAAATTTTGGGAGGAAGAGTATGTTTTCAATTATGGATAAAGTTAAACAAAATTTAGTAATTCTTAGAAATCATCTAACGATACATAACTCTAATGATGTATTTGTTACAGCAGGAGGAAGTTTTCAATTAGATCAGGAATTAAATAATGGAACAATTGCTTACATTTGTGCTGAAAAGCCACAGGGCAGCGTCTATTATTCACGTACAATAGAAAATGTTTATCATTGTCAAGATTGCAATGGGAAATTAATTAGACAGTATAATCAAGGAGAATATAGCTTAACTAAAAAAGGCAACTATTATAGATGTACGAAGTGTGAGAAATTACATTCACCATTGGTTATTGAAAAAACTAAAAACAATGAAATATTGAATTAATAAACTAGAATAAGAAATGAGGACCTTCAATGAAAATTTTAATTGACGAAACTAGTTATACTGTTGCAAAATATTCACCTAAGGCTCAAACACCAGATTTAGCAAGCTGTAGGGGATTTAAAAGTGTGACCTACACAGATGAAGAGTGTTCTGTTATTGCTGCAACAGCAGATTTGGATTTAACTGAAGCCTTAGAAAGTGAAAGTGAATGGTTTATACTAAAAATTGATGGAATTCTTGATTTTTCACTAACTGGAATTTTAGCTAAGTTGGCGTTACCTTTAGCAGAGAATAAAATTAGTATTTTTGCCATGTCTACGTACAATACAGATTATATTTTATTAAAAGAAGCAGATAAGATATTGGCTATTCAAGTATTAGAAGCTGAAGGCCATGAACTAGTAAAGCGTTAAATTTATTTGATTAAGTGAAGTTAGGCGAAAATCAGAATGAATCAAGAATTGCTTACTATTTTTCCAAAAGCATATTATTAATAATTGAAGGAGATAGTCAACAACTTGCTCTGTCTTTGGAGTTAGCGGCGACTTGAATGATTTGGGGCTATGGTTATTTTCCTAGAACGAACAGCTATCCTTTAAATCAAAATACGCAACCGTTACTTTTGTTAACATAAGTGAATTTTGCTGAACTATCAAACGTTAGAAGATTATCCAAAATAGGGAATTCTCGCTTTGTATAGTGATGAGTATGACGACTTATTAGTAAAAATCCTATTGATCAAAATGGCTGTGCTGTATTCTATTTTACAGAGATTGATGGTAGTGCTAGCTAGTCAAAATAGAGTCAAGTTACGTTATTATCGCAACTATTTTAGTTGAAGACTGTTATTCAACGGTAGAAAGGGCGTATCAGCTTAAAGAAAATCTTAAATCAGCAAGTTATTGTTTAGGCATCTGTTGAATTTGAAGCAGTTTATGGAGAAATCTAGTACACACTTTTTTGTATAATAGGGAATTGTTACTAAAAAGTGCAAAATAAAAAAAGCTAGTCATCTTGTAGTGACCCCCAAAAGTTAGACTTTTTTACAGAGTAGATTTTCTACTCTGTTTTTTTACGCAGTTAAACTCATTTTCTTTCTAAATTGAACTGGGCTTAGCCAGTCTAATTTTTCTTTTATTCGAGAATGATTATAGTACTCTATATAGTGTTCAATCGCTTGTTTTAATTCTTGGTAGCTTTTGTAGATAACGCCATGGTAAAGTTCTTGTTTGAGAATACTAAAGAAATTCTCCATAGGAGAATTATCTAAGCAGTTTCCCTTACGAGACATACTTTGAAAAATATGATGCTTTTTTAATTCATGGCTATAGGCTTTCATTTGGTATCCCCATCCTTGGTCGGAATGGAACGTTCGGCGATAGAGGCAATCATTCGTTTTCACAATAGCTCCATTTAATGCATCCATAATCGCTTTTGCTGTAGGTTTCTCTGAAATTGAGTAAGAGACAATCTCGCTATTATACATATCCATGAACGGGTTTAGATAGAGTTTCTTAATACGCAAACTACCCGAGTGATCTTTTTCATAATACTTAAATTCTGTTGTATCTGTTGTCATTTTTTGATGAACAATACTTGTATAAAAATGACGATGAATCCGATTTTTTGCCACTCTCCCAACAGTTCCTTTATAGGAATTGTATTTCCGTGATTTCCGTGTGAATGAGCGTACCAAGATTCCTAATTTTTTCATTAAACGTTGCACTTTCTTTTTATTCACAAGGATACCACGGTTTCTAAGTTCTTGATTCATCCGACGATAGCCATAATCCTTATGTTCGTGATGAATTTTTTCCATTTCTTGTTCAATTGGTTTATCTGGATTTTCACGGTTAAAGCGTTTTTGCCAATACATATAGGTTGACCTAGGAAACCCTAGGGTTTCAAGAATGTCGATTAATCTGAATTTCCCTCGGAGGCTATGAATGATTCGTGCTTGTTTTTCTGTTGCTGTTCCATCAAACGCAACCTCCTTAATTCTTTTAAATAGGCAAGTTCAATTTTTAACTGTAGATTTTCTTTCTCTAGCGCTTCTAAATAGGTTAACTCTTTTTTTGAAGAATCAATAGCTGGTAATTTATTCTTTTTTTTAGGCATTTTAGATGGACGTCCTTTCGGTTGTGAGAGCCCATCTACTCCATTTTCTTGGTAAGCTTTACGCCAATTGGCAATCATAGAAAAATTGGTCATTCCAAACTGATTGGCAACTTCTCGATAGGACATCTCTGTTGTTAGATATAACTCTATCGCATCTAACTTGAATTGAACAGAATAAGTTTTATTTTGGCGACTACGAAGTAGACCTTCCTCACCAAATTCTTTGTACGTATTTATCCAAATTTGTACTTGAGAGATTCCTTTAATGCCATATTTTTTAGCTAAATACTTCATTCCACCTTCTCCATTTAAATAGTTTTGTACAACGTTCATCTTAAATTCTGTGCTATATTTTGCCATACAAAAAGACCCCCAAAAGTTAGATTTTTTAGGTCTAACTTTTGGGGGGCGGTACATCTAAGAGTTATTTTTTCTTAGTTTGACTAGTTTTTTTGCTATCCATAGAGCGTTTAAAATAAATGTGTTTGGTAATCTGAATAGAGTAACCCTTCAATACTGGTAAAATGAACAATTTGGTATTCTTTTTGACTAAGTAATAACGTTCCATTAGACAAGTGGATTTGATTCTCTGGAATAACTCTTAGCAAACCTTTTAGTGTAACTTTTTTATAAATGGTTGGATTATAGAAACTGAAGCTGGAATTGGTTGTAACAATAAGGTTGCGTAATGTTAGAGAATCATGTCTTGTGTAAAAATAATAGTTTTTAGCCGTGTCTTTATATATTGGCGTATCAATGATTTCAGTATAAGGAAATCCTCCAGAATCAATAGTATTAATTAAGAAAGTGGTACAGTTCGTATATAGTAGATTTGCAATTTCTTCATGTGATAGTTGCACACTCAACCCTCCAATACAATGTGTTTGATACAATATATTTTATTTATAATCCAATTGTATTATATCATTAATAGAAATATTATGTAAACCTTTATCCTCTGAAATAGATGTATTTTTAATAAAAAACAAGATATAATGGGATGAACTGAGTATCTTTAATTCAGTTTCTTAAACCTAACCTTATGCTAAAGTATGTTTATAAGTGTTTATTGCTGATGTTATTTAACTAATGTTGGTTGAAGTTTATTTTATGGAGCAAGTAATGTTTAGAAATGGGAATGGCTCTTTACACGAATAGAAGTCGATTACATTTTGAATTTACTGTGGGGTTAACGTGTTAAAATTAGCTAAAATAGTTGATTTTAAATAAATAAAAAATTTGCTTACTCATGTAAAATAGTTGAAAAAGTTATTCAAAATTTGAAATGAATAAGCTTTAATTCATGCATCTAACTGTTGTAAAAATATCAAGAATGACAGTGACCTAATCTAAATAAGCCTAATCGTAGTATCTATTTTTCGCCGGTGCTTCTTTAAACGTGTTCTCCAAATAATAGAAAATTCCAAATTAGCTTAAATGAAAACGAAGTAGTAAAAAGTTTTATCTTTATAGTTGGACAAACCTCATATAGAAAGTTACGATAATATTGTTTTCAGGGAGTTGTTGATTAAATTGATGATTTTAGGTGACAAAGTAAAAAAAGCTCGTAAAGCAAAAGGTCTTTCACAAAAAGAAGTTGCCCATGGAATTTGTACTCAAGCAACCATTAGTCAGATGGAAAATCATAATAAAGTTCCAACGATGTCAATTTTTGTGAAAATATGTAATCGGTTAGAAGTCTCGCAGGCAGATATTACATCTGAGAACGATTCTGAGATGAATTATCTTGCATTTTATGAGATTGATCAATTATGTAAGAAGAGGAAGTATCAAGAGGCGTACACGATTTTAACTGAATCAATCGATGAAAAAAAACTAAAAAATGATAGCGACCAAAAGAAATACTATTACTTTTTAGGGA